>CAUJHK010000138.1 GCA_963204715.1 Pseudomonadota bacterium
AGGGTGTTGGCGGTGCCAAGGTCTATGGCCATATCGGCCGACATAAAACCAAAAAGCTTTGAAAACATTGATGTTTTTCCAGTCAGTTCAAAATATTTGAGAAAGAGAATGGAGGTATAGCAAAGAAGAGGATGCTATGCACCACTGTTTTTTGGCTTTTTTCAACTGTGTGCACAGCTAAACCTTAAAAACAAAAGAGCCCGTGGACACATCGACGGACTCTCCCACTTCTCTTATGAAAAGAGAAATTAACCTTGGCGTGCTTTGTAACGCTTGTTCGTTTTGTTAATCACATAAACGCGGCCACGACGCTTGATGACCTTGCAGTTACGGTCACGTTTTTTTAGTGTTTTCAATGAGTTAACGACTTTCATTTTCTTGTCTTTCGATCTGAATTCTTTAAATACGGGCGGACAATAACCAATAAACACAAGCCCTGTCAACACTTACCTTTGTCCTGCTTCACAATCAGGGGAAAAAGTTAATGTTAGTGGACTAAGTCCACATTTTTTTCAATTTTTCGCCGCGAGGGCAAAAAAAACTACCCGATGGCCATACTACCACAGAATAAGGAATATATTCCACCATTTTAAAAACTTTGTGAAATCTTGCGCGATAAGCTGTTTATAGCCTTGAATAATCGCGCATAAAGCCTTCACAAGCCGCGCTGATTAAGGCAATGTTTTTTTCAATCCAAGACCTATATGACTCTGTTCCCGTTTTTAGGAGATATACGACCGTGCCCGTTACCATTGCCATCCTCAAGGAAACTGCAGATTACGAAAAACGTGTGGCCGCCACACCAGACACTGTGAAAAAACTGGTGGCCATGGGCACTGATGTTGTGGTGGAAGCGGGAGCGGGTGATGCTTCTTCTATTTCAGATTCGCTGTTTCAAGATGCGGGTGCGCGCATCGCATCATCAAAATCCGATGCGCTTGGCAAAGCCGATATCGTCTTAAAAGCACAAGTGAGCAAAGAGGATATTGATGGCGCAAAATCGGGCGCTATGATTGTTGGGCTTTACGCGCCCTACCAGAACAAGGATTTAATCCAGCGCGCCGCAGACAAAAACGTGATCGCGTTTTACATGGAACTTGAGCAGCGCATAACACGCGCGCATGCCATGGATGTTTTATCATCGCAGTCAAACCTTGCAGGGTACAAAGCCGTGCTGGATGCCGCAGAACATTATAACCGCGCCTTTCCCATGATGATGACAGCCGCAGGCACCATTGCCCCCGCGCGCGTGTTTGTGATGGGCGCGGGCGTTGCAGGCTTGCAGGCTATTGCAACAGCAAAACGACTTGGCGCTGTTGTCTGCGCCACTGATGTGCGCCCAGCTTCCAAAGAGCAGGTTGAATCATTGGGTGGAACATTCATCGCCGTGCAGGATGAAGAGTTTAAAGCCGCAGAAACGGCAGGCGGATATGCCAAGGAAATGTCGGCAGATTATAAAGCCAAGCAGGCGGAGCTTGTAGAACAAACCATTGCCAAGCAGGATATTGTTATCACCACGGCGCTTATCCCTGGCCGCACTGCCCCGCGCCTTATCACAGAGAAAATGGTGAAATCTATGAAGGCTGGATCAGTGATTGTCGATCTTGCGGTCGAGAGCGGTGGAAATTGTGAATGCTCTATCGCGGGCGATGTCGTGATGAAACACGGTGTAACCATAGTTGGCCACAAAAATGTCGCCAGCAGGCTTGCAACGGACGCATCGTCCCTTTACGCCAAAAACATTTTAAACCTTTTGGGCCTTGTCATAGACAAAGAAAAAAAGGCCATCAATATTGACTGGAACGACGATATCATCAAAGGCATCGCGCTGACCAAAGAGGGAAATATTATCCATCCCAACTTTTCCCAGAAGCCCGCGCAAGCCGCAGAATAATTTAAAGAGGTACATAAATCATGTCAGGAACACAACCCAACGAAGCCGTCGCCGAAAACGCCGCAGACCTTGCGCGCCAAGCCAAGCAGATTGCCGAAGAAGCCGCGCAGATAGCCATGGATGCCAGCAACTACGTGGCCGATGCTGCCAACACACACGCAGATTATTTCTTTATGAGCGGGCTTTCGGTTTTTGTTCTGGCCTGCTTTGTTGGGTATTACGTTGTCTGGCGCGTCACGCCTGCCCTGCACTCACCCTTGATGGGCATCACCAATGCCATTTCATCCGTTATTATTCTGGGCGCTATTGTCGCCGTGAGCGTGCCTGACTTTGGCTTTTCAACATGGATGGGCTTTTGCGCCGTCATACTGGCCTCTATCAATATCTTCGGCGGTTTTATTGTGACGCGCCGCATGCTTCAAATGTTTAAAAAGAAATCTTAAAGGGGTTGGACGGATCGTATCATGGAAACACTCTCGGCGTTTGCCTATCTTATATCAGCAGTTTTGTTTATTTTCGCGCTTCGCGGATTATCTCACCCTACGACATCACAAAATGGCCTTATGTGCGGCATGGTCGGCATGGGGATTGCAATTATTACCACACTTCTAATTTCCACAGGCGGGTGGTGGATGACGTTGCTTGGCATTGCCATTGGCGGCTCTATCGGCACCGTCATTGCACAAAGAATAAATATGACCGCTTTGCCGCAACTCGTGGCCGCCTTCCACTCCCTTGTGGGGCTTGCCGCCGTGTTTGTCGCGGCCTCCGCCTTCTTTGCACCAGAAACTTTTGAAATTGGATTTGACGGCGAAATTTACATCAGCAGTCTGATTGAAATGTCACTGGGGGCGGCGATTGGCGCGATTACATTTACAGGCTCAATCATAGCCTTTGGCAAGTTACAAGGCATTATACCAGGCAAACCTATTACATTCCCCAATCAGCACATTATCAACGCGGGACTTGGCGGGTTTTTGTTTTTCCTGATTATCATGCTGTGCGCAACGCAGCTTTCATTTTTCTTCTGGGCAATTGTTATTCTGGCTTTTGTCTTGGGCGTTTTAATTATCATCCCTATTGGCGGCGCGGACATGCCTGTGATTGTGTCTATGCTCAACTCTTATTCAGGCTGGGCGGCGGCGGGCATAGGCTTTACGCTGCAAAATGATTTGCTGATTATCACAGGCGCGCTTGTAGGGTCTTCTGGTGCTATTCTTTCTTACATCATGTGCAAGGGTATGAACCGATCTTTCCTTTCGGTTGTGCTTGGCGGGTTTGGTGCGCAGAGCAGCGGCGCGAGCGGTGGGGCAGACTATAGCGACAAACAACCCAAGATTGGTTCTCCTGAAGACGCGGCTTTTATCATGAAGAATGCATCAAAAGTTATTATCGTCCCCGGGTATGGTATGGCCGTATCACAGGCGCAGCACGTTCTTCGTGAAATGGCGGACGCTCTAAAACACCAGAATGTCGAAGTCAAATACGCCATTCACCCTGTCGCAGGACGTATGCCTGGCCACATGAATGTTTTGCTGGCAGAAGCAAATGTACCATATGACGAAGTGTTTGAACTTGAAGACATCAACCGTGATTTTGGACAGGCCGATGTTGCCTTTGTGATAGGCGCAAACGACATCACCAACCCCGCCGCCAAAAATGATTCCTCCTCACCCATTTACGGCATGCCCGTTCTGGATGTTGAAAAAGCAAAGACTGTTTTCTTTATTAAGCGCTCATTGGGGTCAGGCTATGCAGGTATAGACAACCCACTATTTTATGCAGACAACACCTATATGCTTTTGGGCGATGCCAAGAAGGTAACTGAAAACGTCGTCAAGGCGCTTGAATAAACGCTTATGGTTTCGGGTCTGGAAAAAAGATTTTTAGCGCCTGAGGGCTGGCAAAACGCTGGCTTTTTAAACCCGTCGACAGGGCACAACATTCATTACGGGTATGTGAGTCCTGCCGCCCCCTTAGCGACGATTGTGTGTGTTGGTGGTTTGAGCGAGTTTAGCGAAAAATATTTTGAAACAGCACAAGATATGGCCGCGCGCGGCTATGCGTTCTGGTTTATGGATTGGGCGTATCAGGGCAGGTCTTCCAGACTGAACACTCATCCTCAAAGAAGACATTCAGATGGTTTTGAAAGTGATCTTTCAGACTTACACGAATTTATCCATGGCCATGTGATGCCAAAAAGCGATGCGGCTGTTCCCATGGTTCTGCTCGCGCATTCGACAGGCGGGAATATTGGCTTGCAATATCTAGCGCGTCACCAGAATGTTTTTAAAGCGGCCGCCTTCACATCACCGCTTTTGGGCATTTATAATTTCAATACTGGTTTGAAAATTGTTGCCGCGTTTTTAAAACCCTTTCTTCCTCTGATTTCAAAATCATATATTTTTGGCGGAAAAGACTGGAATGAGCGTGCCAGAAAAAGCGATGGTGCAGATATTTTCTCGCACGATGCGCTGCGGGATCACATCCACAAATCATGGTCACAGACGGATCAAGCACTGCAAGTGGGAAGCCCCACCTTTGGCTGGCTTTTCAGGGCGCTTGATGCCTGCAAAAAGGCGCAAGACCCTGCCCTTTTATCCTCTATCAAAATACCTGTTTTGATTGTCATGGCGCGTGATGATCGTATTGTGGATAATGCGGCCATACGGCGTGCCGCACATCATATTCCCCGCGCGCAACTTATAGAAATTGCGGGTGCACACCATGAAATTCTCATGGAAAAAGATGACTATAGAAACCAGTTTCTAAACGCCTTTGACAAAATGGTGAAAGAGAATATGATTGCGTTTGAACAAACAAACACACACCACCACACGGAACGAGAGAACGATATGCAAGGATTTGACAAAAACAAAGACCGTATCAGCGACAGGATTTTATTTGCGCTTGAACTGGCATTAGAGCAGCATGACCTGGAACTGGCTGAAACCTTGAATAGCGCATTGGAAATTTCCATGACCCGCAACACGGGCGGTGGAGAATTTGTCGAACGCCGTGATTACCCCAAAGCTGTTGAAAGCCTACTAAACAATTTGAGAGCTTTGAAGGGCAAGGCCTGATCATACCCCAATCAGGTTTTTCCATTCTTCTTCACTAAGAATTCGCACGCCCAGTTCGCTTGCGGATTTTAATTTTGATCCCGCATCCGCGCCCGCCACAACATAATCCGTCTTTTTGGACACAGAGCCAGCAACTTTTGCGCCAAGGCTTTCGGCGCGCGCTTTGGCTTCCGCCCTTGTCATGGTCAAAAGCGTGCCCGTAAAGACAACGGTTTTGCCCGCCACGGGACTGCCTTCCGCCACAATTTTTTCAAACGCAGGAATGGTAAGACTCTCTTTTAAGTCTTTTAGAATATCCAGATTGTGCTGTTCAGCAAAGAACCCCAACAAATCATCAGCCACGCTTGGCCCGACATCTTCAATATTCAAAATATCAGAAAAAGATTCACATCCTCTGTCGTGAACGGTCTTTGCCATTTCTTCCATCATATGGTCAAGCGTGCCATAAAAGGCTGCAAGTTTTTTAGACGTGGCCTCCCCCACCTGACGTATGCCCAGCGCATATATAAACCTATCGAGCGATATGGTTTTACGTCGCTCAATAGCGTCAAACAAATTTCTGGCTGATTGATCCCCCCACCCCATGCGTGAGCGCAGCGGCGTTAGAGAACCCCTGTCACGTTCTTCCAGACGAAAAATATCAGCAGGAGATTTAATCATGCCCTCTTCAAAAAATTCGATGATTATTTTCTCTCCCATGCCTTCAATATCAAAGGCGTTGCGGGATACGAAATGTTTTAGTCGCTCCACAGCCTGCGCCTTACAAATAAGACCCCCTGTGCAACGACGCACAACCTCCCCCTCTTCGCGAATGGCAAGGGAATTACAAATCGGGCAATGATGCGGAAATATAAATTTTTTGGCTTCTTTAGAGCGTTTGTCCAGAACAGGACCTATCACCTGCGGGATAACATCTCCAGCGCGCTGTATGATGACATGATCGCCTACGCGCACATCTTTTCTTTCAATCTCGTCTTCATTATGCAGTGTCGCCCGCGACACAACCACACCGCCGACTGTAATAGGCTCCAGTTCCGCCACGGGAGTTAGTGCGCCCGTTCTCCCCACCTGAATAAAAATATCTTTTAAAATGGTTACGGCCTGTTCAGCAGGAAACTTGTGTGCCGTCGCCCAGCGCGGGGAGCGGGAAATAAAACCAAGCCTTTCTTGCAAGGCAATATCATTCACTTTATATACAACACCATCAATATCAAAAGGCAGGTCAGGGCGCAGCATCATGACGTGGTTATAATAGGCCATGATGTCATTGATATTGTTGCACAGTGCCGAAGGCTGGGCTGCTACAAAACCCCACGAAGAAAGATTTTTTCTTATTCCTTCTTGAGTTTTTGAAAATGGCGCACTCATCTCACCCAATGCATAACCAAAAAAATGTAAGGGGCGCTGCGCTGTTATGGATGAGTCCAGTTGACGCACACTACCCGCCGCGGCATTGCGGGGATTGGCAAAAATATCTTTTCCTGCCTCTATCTGTCGCTGATTTAGCGCGGCGAAATCATCCCGTCGCATATAAATCTCGCCCCGCACTTCCAAAGTGTCTGGGGCATTATCAGGCAGTGCTTTAGGAATGCCAGCAACATGTTGCACGTTGGCTGTAATATCCTCCCCTTCCGCGCCGTCTCCGCGCGTGGCCGCGAGAACAAGTTTGCGATTCTCATATCGCAAAGAGCAGGACAGCCCATCAATCTTAGGTTCTGCCAGAATTTCAATGTCATCTTGAATGCTTAAAAATCTTTGTATTTTTACAATAAAATCCTGCGCATCTTCTTCAGAAAACGCATTGGACAAAGACAGCATAGGAACTGAATGTTTTACCTTTTTAAAGCCTTTGGATGGTGTTGCGCCCACCTTTTTTGACGGTGAGCTTTTCACCACAATATCAGGGAATCTTTGTTCTATTTCATCAAGTTCTTGTCGAAGGACATCATAGTCAGCATCAGAAATTTCTGGCTTGTCCTTGCCATGATACAGCTCATCATGCCGCCTTATTTCTTTTACCAGAAATTTATATCGCGTAACCGCATCTTCTTTTGAAAAATCAAACAGGCCTTTGTTCATACTCTATGCCGCGCTTTTTTCTAACAGCTTTGCGGCCTGCGCTCGCGCTTCTTTTGTTATCTCCGCCCCTGACAACATACGCGCTATTTCCTCACACCGCTCATTATTGTTTGATAGGGCGAGAATTTTTGTTGTGGGGTTTGTTTTTCCCGTCTTCACCACAATGGCATGATAGGATGACTTCGCCGCCACCTGCGGAGAGTGCGTCACAACCAATATCTGGCATTGTCTGGAAAGTCGCGCCAGACGCTCCCCCACCGCGTCCGCCGTCGCCCCGCCAATACCGCTATCAACCTCATCAAACACCAGCGTCTGCGCCGTGCCCACTTCCGCCAGAACAACTTTAAGAGCCAGCATGAAACGTGCCATCTCCCCGCCTGATGCTATTTTGTTCAATGGCCCCGCGCTGGCACCAGGGTTTGTTGCCACCAAAAACTGGATTTTATCAAGCCCCTCTGGCCCCCATTCCTGTTCAGACAACGGTTCTATGCTGGTTTCAAACCTTGCTTTATCAAGCTTGAGGGGAACAAGTTCTTTTGCCACCAGCCTGTCAAGCTTTGCGCCTGCGTCTTTTCGTTTTTGTGAGAGATTCGTTGCGGCTTGTATGTAGTCTTTCCTGAATTTCACAATATCTTTTTCAAGTGCCGCCAGATTGTCAGAGCCATGCTCAATCCCCCGCAAAAGAGCAATAAGTTCATCACGCTTTTGCGGCAGTTCATTTATTGCGCACGCATGTTTGCGTGCCTGCGCTTTTAAAGAAAACAAACGATCATCAATTTCGGGCAGTGAATATTCATTCTCATCAAAGCTGGCCGATAAAGACCCTATACCCGCCAAGACCTCTTGAAGTTCAACCATGGCACGATCAACACCCAAAGCCATGTCACTCTTGCCTTCGCCTGCCTTTTCAAGGGCACGCCAGACTGTGTTTAAATTATTCAATGCATCCTCTGTCCCCTTTGAGGCCGTCTTAAAGCTATCAATTGTCTGGTCGCGCCGCATGAGGCGTGAACGAAGAGTGGAAAGTTTTTCTTCTTCCCCTTCTTTTGGCGTAAGCTCATCGAGCTGTTCCAGCGCGGCACGAAGATATATCTCTTCTGCTTTTGCGCGCTCTATAGCCTCTTTTTTTTGTATCAGTTCATTTTGCGCGGCACGCCAAAGGCCATAAATTTTTGCGACATTCTGCATGTCTGCTTTCACGCCCGCATAATCATCCACCAAGGTGCGGTGCACGCGCGGGTTCAAGAGCGTTTGTGTATCAAACTGGCCGTGAATCTCAACCAGCATATCCCCCACTTGTTTGAGCAACGACACGCTCACCGCCTGATCATTGATAAAAGCACGCGATTTTCCATCAACGCCCACCGTACGGCGTAAAACAAGCGGACTATCGGCTGCAATACCCTGCTCTTTTAAAAACGCAAAAACAGCATGGGATTTTTGGATATCAAATTCTGCCACGACAGTGGCGTTCTCTTCGCCTTTTCGCACAAGTCCGCTTTCTGATCGTGCCCCCAGCGCAAGCCCCAAGGAATCCAGCAAAATAGATTTTCCTGCGCCTGTTTCTCCCGTCAGGGCACACAGGCCTTTGGCGAATTCAACACAGAGATGGTCAATCAACACAACATTTTTGATTGTCAGTGTGGCGAGCATGACATCACCTCACGCCCCTATCAATCTGCCCTGAAGAGGGAGTCGATGGTTTTGTCCATAAAGGACCTGTCTTCAAACACAGCCTTGCGGCGTGACGGGTCAATAATTTTGTACGTGTCCTGATACCATTTTGAACCAGGGTAGTTATAGCCTAACACAGCGGCCACACGCTCTGCCTCTGTGTAAAGTCCAAGCGTTAGATAACACTCCACAAGCCTGTGCAAGGCTTCTGGCACATGCGTGGTTGTCTGGTAATCTTTTACCACTGTGCGAAAGCGGTTGATGGCCGCGTTGGTTTCTTTGCGGTTGAGGTAATAACGGCCAATCTCCATCTCTTTGCCTGCCAAATGGTCATTCGTTAAATCCATTTTCAATTTGGCATCGCGGGCATATTTGCTATCAGGGAAACGCTGTATCAACGTATCAAAAGATTCCAGCGCATCTTGCGTTAAACCTTGATCACGCGCGACATCCGATATCTGCTCATAGTATGCCAATGCTTTTAGGTAATAGGCGTAGTCAATGTCTGAAGCACCAGGGTGCAATTCAATAAACCTGTCGAGCGCAAGGATGGCATCATCATATTTATCGCCTTGATAAGACGAATAGGCCGCCATAAGCTGTGCTTTTGTAGCATACTGCGAATATGGGTGCTGGCGTTCCACCTCATCAAACAACCGCGTGGCTTCATCATAATTTTTTGCTTTTAGCTCTTTTTCAGCATTCGCATACAGCTCTTCAGCTGGCTTTTCCGCCTTCACGGCATCCACCGCATCCTTGTCCGAC
>CAUJHK010000139.1 GCA_963204715.1 Pseudomonadota bacterium
GGGCCAGATGGCAATTCGCGAAGGCATTGCTTCATAATTTTAAGAGACTCGGTCATCTCCGCCATGCGAATTAAATAGCGTGCATAACAATCACCCGTTTTGCCGACAGGTACATCAAAATCCATCTTGGCATAAACATCATAGGGCTGAGACTTTCTTAAATCCCACGCCACGCCAGACCCGCGAAGCATAGGCCCAGAAAAACCCCACTCCAATGCTTCATCCGCAGATGCCACACCAATATCAACGGTACGTTGTTTAAAGATGCGGTTGTCGGTCAAAAGCGTATCAAGGTCGGCCAAAAATTTTGGGAAATGTTCACACCATTCCATCATATCCTCGGCCAAACCTGCGGGCATATCAAAAGCCACGCCACCGGGGCGGAAATAGTTGGCATGAAGACGTGCGCCGCACACGCGGTCATAAAACTCCATACCTTTTTCGCGTTCTTCAAAACCCCATAGCGCAGGTGTAATAGCCCCTACATCAAGGGCGAAGGTGGTGATGTTCAAAATATGGTTTAACACTCGTCCCAATTCGGCAAACAACACACGGATATATTGCCCGCGTTCGGGCACCGTGATGCCAAGCAGTTTTTCAACGGCCAGGGCAAAGGCGTGTTCTTGGTTCATCGGCGCGACGTAATCAAGCCTGTCAAAATATGGCGTCGCCTGCGTATAAGTTTTATATTCAATCAATTTTTCTGTGCCACGATGTAAAAGCCCAATGTGTGGGTCGGCACGCTCCACCACTTCGCCTTGCATTTCAAGCACAAGGCGAAGCACGCCGTGCGCGGCGGGGTGTTGCGGCCCGAAATTCATCGTATAGGGCTTAATTTGGGTTTCGGTTGATATTTCGATTACATCGTTTGTCATTGTTTAACCATGTGTTGGTATCATAAATTTTTCTGCGTGGTCACCAGATTGTATAATAGTCATTGTTTTTATGCCAACGTCAGCGCGCGCTTGTAAGGCTTTCCCGAGATTGGTGGCGGCTTCGCAAAACTCTTCGCTTAGGTCATGACCATCTTCGCAATTTTCAGCATAATTTTTCGCAAAATATCTTGCATAGGCAATAACTCTTTTTTGACGCTCCTCTTCGGTCATAACAGGGGGCGTTTTTCCATTCACTCTGTAATAAGTTTCCAAGGTGCGCATTCGAGCTTCACCCAATTTCATAAATGCCGATGTTTCGCGTTCAACATACCCAAAATAGTCTCTCGCAAGACCATCGATAGGAACATTAGTTTCCATACGAAATTCTAAATCAGATGGAATATGGAGTGTTAGCCCGTACTGACTATTGAATAAAGTCATTGGGCCAAACTTTTGCGGCTCATTCGAAAAACTTGGTAATTTTTTTGGTGTATCTAACATATCAAACTCCTTTTACTTTCTTCTCTGTCGCCGTCCAGCCCAATGGTATGGCGGCTTTTTCATCACCCGGTAATTGAACATCGGTCATGCCTTCCCATGGCGATGAAAAATCAAACATTCTGAAATCCTGCGTCAATGTCACAGGCTCATACACCACTCGGCGCAGTTCTTCATCGTAGCGAAGCTCCACATTCCCCGTCAGAGGAAAGTCTTTGCGCAGCGGATGCCCCTCAAAACCATAGTCGGTCAAAATGCGGCGTAAATCAGGATGATTGTTAAAATAAATGCCGTACATGTCCCACACTTCGCGTTCAAACCAACCCGCCGATTTAAAAACGCCCGTGACAGAATCAACGGGTGTTTTTTCATCAGTTTGAATTTTAACACGAATGCGGTTGTTGTTTTTCAATGACAGTAAATTGTAAACCACATCAAAACGCATAGGGCGTTCGGGGTAATCTACGCCGCAAACATCTTGAAGCTGCTTGAATTGACATTGCGCATCATCACGCAAAAACGTCAAAAAGGCCATGATAGATTGTGGTTTGACCGTTACGCAAAATTCATCCCGTTGAAACTCGGATGACACAATATTCGCCGCCATTTTTTCTTGAATGTGGTTGGCGGTTGCCACTAATTTTTCATAGACACTCATAATTTATTAACCCTTAGAAACTTAACCAAAAAAAGCTCTAGACAAGATAAAAATCCAAAAAACCATAAAAGGGGAACAAGAATATTTTGAGTTAAAATGCCAGAAAAAATTATAAAACCTTCATCACATTCAATTAGACTAAAAGAACAGCCAACCTGAATACCAAAGTAAAACAAAATAGAAAAAATCAGCATAAGAGCAAGAAGTTTTCCTACGCCTGTATTAACGCCAGTTGCTTTATAAACCCCATAAGAACTTAACAAGCCCACAAAAGGCAACCCCAGTATTTTAATATAGTAAAAAAAGTCTTCGCTCATCGTGCTATCCGCGTGTCTTCGCGCTGAATTTTTTTCTGGAGCTGCATCAGGCCGTATACCAAAGCCTCAGCCGTTGGCGGACAACCTGGGACATATATATCAACGGGGACAATACGATCACACCCACGCACAACCGAGTATGAGTAATGATAATACCCGCCGCCATTGGCGCATGACCCCATGGATATGACCCAACGCGGCTCAGGCATCTGGTCATACACTTTGCGCAAAGCGGGCGCCATTTTGTTGGTCAGTGTTCCTGCTACAATCATAACGTCCGATTGGCGCGGAGATGGGCGCGGAATCATACCAAAGCGGTCAAGGTCATAGCGCGACATGTAGGAGTGAATCATTTCCACCGCGCAACACGCAAGGCCAAATGTCATCGGCCACATAGAACCCGTGCGTGCCCAGTCAAACAAAGCATCAGCAGAGGTCAATAAAAAGCCCTTCTCGTTCAAATGTTTTGACACCGCCGCAGGAACAACGTCTTGGGTTGAGGCGGGTTGCATCGGTGCGTTGCTTAACAACGGCGCGGCAGGTGCGGTAATAACTTTTCTATCGTGGGACATCTTTATCTCATGTAAGGCTGGTTTTCAGCAATTTCTTGCCCAATTTTATCGTGGCTCTTTATAACTCGAGTGCGCACTTCTTCTATAGACATTGCACGATCAGGTGCAAAAAAATTTGGAAAAACTCTGCGCGCAATTACTGAAATACTTGACATCATTCCCAATCCAGCGCCCCTTTGTTCCATTCATAAATAAATCCTATGGTCAAAATGCCTAGAAACGACACCATGGACCAGAACCCGAACATGCCGATCTTGGAAAGCGTGACCGCCCATGGGAACAAGAAGGCAATTTCTAAATCAAAAATAATGAACAAAATAGCGACCAAATAAAACCGCACATCGAATTTGTGGCGCGCGTCATCAAACGCATCAAACCCGCATTCATAGGCGGATAATTTTTCCGCATCGGGCTTTTGCTTGGCCACAACCAGCGATAAACCGACTGCCGCCATGGACACAACCGCAGCGATGCCAATAAAGACAATAATGGGGAGATAATTTAATAAAAATTCGTTCGAAGCCATGGTGTTATAAATACCCCGATGCCGTTTTTAAGTAAAGATACATACCTGAAATAATTGAGGATTTTACAGGCGGGTTTTAACGCCAAAACCGTCATTGCGAGGAACGAAGTGACGCGGCAATCCAGAGTATTTTGTTTTCTGGATTGCTTCGCTACGCTCGCAACGACAAAAAGTTATTAAATTATGACAAAAGAAAACGAAATTAAGTTGGCCTGGCCATTTTCAATTTCACCCGTCACCTCTGGCCATTCAAAGACTGGCTGCCCCGATACCGCCAGCATGACTGGCTTTTCCGTCAAGTTGAAAATGCAGGTTCTTTTTTGCGCCCCCGCACCACGCGTGAAACCCAAAACACCTTCAATATTGGTTTCAAAAAACATTATATCCCCTTCAATCATAATAGGATTTTGCTTTCGCCACTTTAAAAACGCACGTATGAATTGCAGCGTCGAATGCGGGTCATGCTCCTGTTTTTCGGGGGTCATTTCTTCATAGGCGAGGTTCACGGGCAGCCAGGGCTTTGCCCCTTCTTCAGAAAACCCCATCAAAGTGTTAT
>CAUJHK010000140.1 GCA_963204715.1 Pseudomonadota bacterium
AGAATTTTACCAATCGTCCCCTCGTCCACGGCTTCCACTTCCATGGTCGCCTTGTCGGTTTCAATTTCGGCAATCACTTCGCCCGCTTTGACCGCATCGCCCTCCTTTTTGTGCCATTTGGCAAGGTTGCCTTCGGTCATAGTGGGGGATAAGGCTGGCATTAAAACTTTTATAGGCATGTCTTTCCTGCTTTTTTCTGTTTAAATAATTATAAGTTTGACTTGTACGGCACTATCCTGTATTTCACATAATATTATAATCAGGGAGTATTTTTATGTTTGTTGACAATTCGCCTCGCACACCCGCCCTACTTCTGTCTTTTGATCCTTCAGCAGAACCGAAGCCAGACTATTTCAAAGTCGAAATCATTCCCCTCATCTCCAAAAAACTCCTTGAGGATAGCACTCTGGACATCAAAGGCGTAAACAAAATTTATCAATCCTCCATTGCCTTTGGCCTTACTTCCAAACAAGCCATTTTTAAATCTCTCGGCAGAGATATTCTGGACAGGCTGGACAGCACAAAAGTAAATCCTGACCCTGAATCCGCAAGACGTTTTTTAAACTTTATCCTGACCTGCGATCCTGAAGAAGCCACAGGAAGACCTATTCCATGGGTGCACGTCAAAAAACGCGCAAAAGCACACACTCAAGAGCTGGTTTAACCCTTATAACAAACCTCCTTTGCGGCTTCGACAATATGCTCTGCCTGTGGTAGCGCCAAAGCCTCAAGGCTAGCGGCATACGGCAACGGCACGTCTTTCGCGCACACGCGTTTTAATGGCGCGTCCAGATAATCAAACGCATGCTCACCAATCAGCGCGGCAATCTCCGCGCCTATCCCTGCGAACGGCCAGCCTTCTTCGGCAACAACGATGCGGTTTGTTTTTTTCACAGATTCCAAAATGGTGTGACGGTCAAGCGGGCGAATGGTGCGAAGGTTAATCACTTCGGCATCTATGCCTTGCTCGGCCAACATTTCGGCGGCCCTCATGGCTTTGCCCACCATGATAGAGAACGCCACGATGGTGACATCCTTACCTTTCCGCTCAATTTTCGCGCGGCCAATGGGGATGACATAGTCCTCATCCACGGGCACTTCGAATGACTGGCCGTACATAATTTCATTTTCTAAAATGATGACAGGGTTCGGGTCGCGAATGGCGGCCTTCATAAGGCCCTTTGCATCCGCCGCCGACCATGGCGACACAACCTTCAAGCCTGGCACATGCGCGTACCATGACGCATAACATTGTGAGTGCTGTGCGCCCACGCGGCTTGCCGCGCCGTTTGGTCCACGGAAGACGATGGGACAACCCAGCTGACCACCCGCCATATACAATGTCTTGGCGGCAGAGTTGATGATGTGGTCAATTGCCTGCATCGCAAAGTTCATGGTCATGAATTCTACAATGGGCTTTAATCCTTTGAAGGCTGACCCCACAGCAATCCCTGCAAAGCCATGTTCGGTGATGGGCGTATCAATCACGCGTTTTGCACCAAATTCATCAAGCAACCCTTGGGTGACCTTATACGCACCGTTATATTCGGCAACCTCTTCACCCATGATGTAAACATTTTCATCGTCGCGCATTTCTTGCGCCATAGCATCACGAAGGGCTTCACGCACAGTTTGCGTTTTTGTATTCGCCATAAATTTGGCTTCATCAAACGCTGGCGGTTCAATAATAACACCTTGCGCATAAAGGATGTCGCGATTGCTTGAAATACTTGCATCACCCTGGGTTAGAATATTTTTGTCATTCTGAGGCGTAGCCGAAGAATCTCGAGATGTTTCGCTTTCGCTCAACATAACAGCCTTAAGGTTATCAGTGCTCTCGCCTTCTGCCAGCAACACCGCAATCGGCGTGTTCACGGCCACATTTTGCGTGCCCGCACTGACCAGAATTTTACCAATCGTCCCCTCGTCCACGGCTTCCACTTCCATGGTCGCCTTATCGGTTTCAATTTCGGCAATCACTTCACCGGCCTTGATGGAATCCCCTTCCTTCTTGTGCCATTTGGCAAGGTTGCCTTCGGTCATGGTCGGCGATAGGGCTGGCATTAAAATATTTGTTGGCATTTATTATAGTCCCATAACTCTGTTATATTCATTTTTATCAACGCCAAGCGCATCGGCGGGGTGTACTGAGCGTATTGCAGCACTTTTCAGGTATTCCAAAAGAATCTCCCTTTTAAATTCGATACGTTCATCGCTTACACCTCCTCGACAAAGTTCCTCGTATATCAAATTCGCATATCCAATAAATGTAGCGCGTAGATTTCGTGCAGGATTTTGATCATCACTTGAAACAGTCATCAAACAACCTCTTTCAAAACATCCGTCCATAAATCTTCGGGCGGCAATTCGGGTGACGTTTGCGCAAATTCCGCAGCATCATTCACAATCTCTTTGATATCTTTTTCGATGACTTTTAAATCATCCTCGGCCACGCCCGCTTCTTCAAGCATACGCACACGAAGCGTTGCAATCGGATCACGATTATCCTTCATGTTGTCGACTTCTTCCTTCGTGCGGTATTTCGCGGGGTCGGACATGGAATGTCCACGGAAACGATATGTCAGAACTTCTAAAATATTCGGGCCATTGCCAGAGCGTACATAATCAATGGCTTGGCGCGCGGCTGCCTGCATTGTGAACACGTACATACAGTCAACCTGATCACCCGGAATACCAAAGCCGCTCCCACGCTGATATAACTTGCCCGCGCTGGAACGTTTGACAGATGTGCCCATGCCGTACTGGTTGTTTTCAATCACATACAAAACAGGGAGCTTCCACAAGGCTGCCATGTTATAACATTCCGCCACCTGCCCTTGGTTGGCCGATCCATCGCCCATATACGCGACGGCCACGCCGCCATCGTTCGAATATTTATGATAGAAACCAAGGCCAGTGCCAAGCGATGTTGACGCGCCAACAATACCATGGCCGCCAAAGAAATTTTTGTCTTGGCTGAACATGTGCATAGAGCCGCCCTTGCCGCGGCTATATCCCGTGCCGCGCCCTGTCAGTTCCGCCATAATGCCGCGTGCTTCCATACCGCACGCCAACATGTGCGCATGGTCACGGTATGTGGTAATAACCGTATCACCTTCTTGTTGAACGGAATTGATGCCCGTCACCACGGCTTCTTGGCCGATATATAGGTGGCAAAAACCACCAATGAGGCCCATGCCGTACAGCTGCCCTGCCTTTTCTTCAAAACGACGAATAAGAAGCATATCGCGGTAGAGCTTTTTCATCTCTTGCGCGGTTGGCTCTGGCGATGTGTTGGAAACAGATTTCAGGGAAGAATTTTTTGGTGTTTTTTGCTTGCTTGTGCTCACGGGAATATGACCTTGTTTCTATCAGCGACAGTGCAAGGAATTACAGCATTTTGCCCAAGAGTGAAAGCGAAAAAGGACAAATATTGCACTGCAACATATTGATATATATGGAATATTTGGTTTTTTGAAAGAAAAGAACAACTTACCGCGCGTTCTTAACCAAAGCTTTCTCGTTCGGGTATTGATACCCCAGTATGCGTCTGGACTGCTCTTCCAGCAAATCACGGTTCACATTGCCGGGGCGCATCATAGCCACTTTTTGCTCCACGGCTTCGCGCTCCGCGGTCGCTTTTTCCAGCTCGTTCTGTGTTTTGGAAATCTGGTAATTCAAGGACACAAGCCTTAGATAACTGCGCTCCCCCACCATAAGGTGGTAGCAAAATTAGAAGCAAATACACACCCCGATAAACCCTATCAGGTTCTGGCGAACAATATATTTTTGCTCGATGAGTCGCTTCATAGTCCTAATGAATCATGTTTGGAGTCCGCGGTCAAACAATACTTGTAAATGAATCAAAGACTTGTGTGGAAACAAAGGGCGAACGCTCGTCCTAAGTGATTCTTTTGATTCAATAATCCACCATATAAAAATCCCCGCAACGTGGCGGGGATTTTAAATTTACTACGCTGCCTTTTTCTTAGGGGATTTCGCGGCCTTTGGCTGCTTGCGAAGGATGGTCGCGCCCGCATATTTTCCGGCTGGGCCTAATTCTTCTTCAATGCGCAAAAGCTGGTTATATTTTGCAATCCTGTCAGAGCGTGACAAAGACCCTGTTTTAATTTGCCCTGCGTTGGTTGCCACGGCCAAATCAGCAATCGTTGAATCTTCTGTCTCGCCAGAACGGTGGGACAAGATAATGCCAAACCCTGCACGTTTTGCCATTTCGATGGCCTCGAATGTTTCGGACAATGTTCCAATCTGGTTGACCTTAATCAAAATCGCATTCGCCGCTTTTTCTTCAATGCCACGGGCCAGGCGTTTTGGGTTTGTGACGAACAAATCATCCCCCACCAATTGAACGCGATCACCAAGCGCGGCGGTTAATGCAACCCACCCCTCCCAGTCGTCCTCGGCCAGGCCGTCTTCGATGGACACAATGGGGTATTTGCCACAAAGCTCTTCAAAATAAGCAACCATCTGCGCAGATGATAACTTGCGCCCTTCTCCATCCAAATGATATTTGCCCGCCTTGTAAAACTCTGTTGCGGCGCAATCAAGCGCGATGACAACATCCTTGCCCGGTTCATACCCTGCGGCCTTAATCGCCTTCATGATAAAATCAAGCGCGTCTTTGGCAGATTTAACAGCAGGCGCAAACCCGCCCTCATCCCCCACATTGGTGTTCATGCCCGCATCATGCAAAATTTTCTTGAGCGCGTGGAACACTTCTGCGCCACAACGAAGCGCTTCGGCAAAGTCAGGCGCGCCAATCGGCATAATCATAAACTCTTGGAAATCAACTGGGTTGTCCGCGTGCTTGCCGCCATTAATAATGTTCATCATCGGCGTTGGCAACAAATGTGCGTATGGGCCGCCCAAATATTTATAAAGTGGCATATCCAATTCTTCCGCCATGGCGCGTGATATTGCCATCGACACACCCAAAATAGCATTCGCGCCCATCTTGGCCTTATTTTCCGTTCCATCCAAATCAATCATCATTTGGTCGATGATGACTTGTTCTTCGGGGTCCATGCCAATCAATTCACCGGCGATGATACCATTCACAAATCCAACGGCCTTTTGCACGCCCTTGCCCAAATATCTTTTCTTGTCACCATCGCGCAATTCCACGGCCTCATACGCGCCTGTTGATGCGCCTGAGGGAACGGCGGCACGGCCACGTGCACCAGATTCCAACATCACATCCACCTCAATCGTTGGGTTTCCACGTGAATCTAAAATCTCACGGGCATATATATCGATAATCGCGCTCATATTATTTTTCTCTTTCTTTTGTGCTTTATGCTTTTTTTATCTTTACATCAGTTATATCTAAATTCGTTTTAAATCTTTTAAACCTATGAGTTTTTTTGTTTCTATTTAGATCCTCATCAAAAATCTCAAAAACCCCTAAAAATCTGTATAGTTTTTGCCCCAAGTTGTCACGTGAATGCGCCATAACTATTCTCTTTTTTCCGTCAGCCTTATTATCAGTTTTGTTTTTTATCTGACAAATTTGTGTAATAACATTTCCATCATCAGATAAAACATTTAACCAATCATCTTCATTTTCTGATTTTTCTAATATTTTGGGAAACCAAACAAAACAATTACCTGAAATTCCTTTTATTGTAAGAGTTTCAGAATCAGTTGGCCATCCACCTCTTTGCCAAACCCCCTTACTATAACCAAAACATTTAAGAGCCTCTGTTTGTGTCCTAAATGCTGCACTTGTGCCTATCTCTATGAACCCCTTATCAAGATGAGGGCTAGAGGTATAACGCCCCTCATAATCCCATTTTTTAAACTTTTTTTGTTCAGTAAACTTTTCTTTCTTTTTTTTAATAAAGTCTACAAAGCCATCAATCTCTTTATTGATTTTATCAATTGATAAGTTTTCTCCTGATACGCTAATCCGTTTTTCTTCTAAGCCTGCCGCCTCTATAATATCAAGTCGTCTTTCAGCATCTCTAATTTTATTTTCTGGCGATTCATGATGTACTTCGTCTACTTCCAAATAAACGCCAAGTTGAGGAAAATAAAGATCTGCCAAGTAACGTTTTCTATTATCTCTATTATTATGAATGCATTGCTGGCAAACAAATTCAATTTCTGGATCATTTAAAAAGTTGTAAACTCTATTAACAACATAATGTTCCCATTTTTTTGACGACACTTTGCTTAGCTGTCTAATTATATAATCTGTTTGATTTTTATTATCTTTGTTCATAAAGAAATTTCTTTCTGTCGTGGCGGTTAAAATTATTTCGCGTTTAATAATTCTTCACTACATTATCCAATTTCTTCATCACACTCAACACACCCTCTAACTCTGTAATCTTCACCATGTTTGGTCCATCACTGGGTGCGTTGTCGGGGTCTTGGTGCGTTTCCATGAAAACACCCGCAACGCCCACGGCCACCGCGGCGCGCGCTAACACGGGAACCATAGTGCGGTCACCGCCTGATGATGTCCCTTGTCCGCCAGGTTGTTGTACTGAATGCGTGGCATCAAAAATCACGGGGTATCCTGTTTGCGCCATAATGGGCAGGCTTCGCATGTCCGATACCAACGTGTTGTACCCAAAGCTCGCGCCGCGCTCACACAGCATGATGTTCTCGTTGCCTGTGCTGGCAATTTTCGCGGCCACGTTCTTCATGTCCCACGGTGCAAGAAATTGCCCCTTTTTGACATTGATGGCTTTGCCCGTTGCGCCCGCTGCCAACAACAAATCAGTCTGACGACAAAGGAAGGCGGGAATTTGTAATACATCAACGGCACTGGCCACCACCGCGCATTGGTCTGGCAAATGCACATCCGTCAAAACAGGCACGCCAAAATCGCGCTTAATATCTTTGAAAATGTTTAAGGCTTCATCAAAATCAACGCCCGCGCGTACACCAGACACAGATGTGCGGTTGGCCTTGTCGAACGATGATTTATACACCATGGGAATGCCCAGCTTGGTCGTAATTTCTTTGATTTTACCGCACATGTCATAGGCATGCTGGCGGGATTCCAGAACGCAAGGACCAGCAATCAACATAAAAGGGGAAGAATTGGATATGGCGATATCGCCTATTTTGACTGTTTTCATGGGCATAGTTTTACCCCGAAACCACTCCAAAAGCCATGGCTTTTTTGGGGCACTTTACCCTAAATCAACCGCCCTTGCTCAATCGCCGCTTTGATGAACGAAACAAACAAAGGATGCGGATCAAATGGTTTTGATTTTAGCTCGGGGTGGTATTGCACACCAATAAACCATGGGTGGTCATTGCGTTCGGCAATCTCGGGCAGTTTTCCATCGGGTGATACGCCAGAGAAAATAAAACCGCTGGCTTCCAACTGCTCACGATAATTCATGTTCACTTCATATCTATGGCGGTGACGTTCGGATATGTCGGTCGTGCCATAAATTTCGGCAACCTTTGATCCTTTTTTCAACACGGCTGGGTATGCGCCAAGGCGCATGGTGCCGCCCAAATCATCATTGGCCTTGCGTTCTTCCTTGGCGTTGCCCTTGACCCATTCGGTCATCATGCCAACCAAGGGGACATCACATTTTCCGAATTCGGTTGACCCTGCGCCTTTGATGCCTGCTGTGTTGCGCGCGGCCTCAATCACGGCCATTTGCAGGCCAAAACAAATACCAAAATACGGCACGCCTTTTTCACGGGCAAATTGCGCCGCTTTTACTTTGCCTTCTGCGCCGCGCTCACCAAATCCGCCTGCGACCAAAATACCATGCACGCCCTGTAATTCATGAATGATGCCGTCATTGTCATCAAATTTGGAAGATTCGACAAACTTGATTTTGACCTTGTTCTTGTTCGCAATTCCACCATGCACCAACGCCTCGTTCAACGATTTATAGGAATCCGCAAGGTTGGTATATTTCCCCACCAAAGCAATGGTGACTTCACCTTCTGGCTCTTTGATACGGCGGACAATCTCTTCCCATTTGGATAAATCTGGCGCGGGCGCTTTGATGCCAAACACGTCAAGCACTTGTGTATCAAGCCCAACTTTGTGGTACGACAGTGGAACTTCGTAGATAGTTTTTACATCAAGGGCGGGAATAACATTCTTTTCTTCAATGTTACAAAACAACGCAATCTTGCGAAGGTCGTCCTGGTCAATCTCACGGTCTGCGCGGCACATCAATATGCGCGGCGCAATCCCAACAGACATAAGCTCTTTGACGCTGTGTTGTGTTGGCTTGGTTTTTAACTCACCCGCCGCCGCAATATAAGGAAGCAACGTGACGTGAATATAAAGTGCGCGCTCCTTGCCCACCTCGTTGCCAAACTGGCGGATGGATTCAAGGAAAGGCAGGGATTCAATGTCGCCCACCGTCCCGCCTATTTCGACCAGCACAAAATCCGCCGTTCCATCTTTTTCGCGGATAAAGTTTTTAATCTCTTCAGTGATGTGCGGGATAACCTGCACCGTCGCGCCTAAATAGTCCCCGCGGCGTTCCTTTTGCAAAACGTTTTGATAAATGCGCCCTGTCGTAATGTTGTCTGATTGCTGGGCAGCGTTGCCCGTAAAGCGTTCATAATGCCCAAGGTCAAGGTCGGTTTCCGCGCCATCGTCCGTTACATATACCTCGCCGTGCTGAAACGGGCTCATGGTGCCAGGGTCAATGTTCAAATACGGGTCCATCTTGCATAGGCGGACTTTAAAACCGCGCGCTTGTAACAAAGCACCAAGGGCTGCGGAGCCCAGCCCCTTCCCCAAAGAAGAAACCACGCCGCCAGTGATAAATATAAAACGTGTCATTAATTAAAACCCAAACCAAACAACGAACCCCTTTTTCAAGGGGTTTGGTGTTTATTGCGATATCGGTGCGGAAGGAGCCCCGGATTGCGGCTGTGGTTCGTCCATAGCCTTCGGGAGATCTTTATCGCTCTCAACGGGCTTTGTGTCAACTATTGATGGAGGATTATCCAGACTTTCTAACAGGCTGGAAGATTTGTGCGCACTTCCCGCCAAAATCGCAAGAATAATACTGGTGGTGAAGAATCCTGCCGCGCAAATGGCCGTGGCGCGGGTTAATACATTGGCCGTTTGACCTGCACTGGCAAACCCGCCAAGGCCGCCGCCACCGCCGCCAATCCCAAGGCCACCGCCTTCAGATTTTTGCACCATCACAAGCGCGATAATCGCGAGAGCCAGAATTAAGTGAATAACCAATATAACCGATGCCATGTGCTACCCTTTGATAAATATGCCTGAAGGTTTAGCACCACTTACTGCCTCACGTAAAGCCAAAAACCGTCAAAACCAAGGACATATCTTCATTTCATGCATAGGAATTGTACGTTAAATCATTATATTAACAACACACCGCAATCCCCAGAAAATCTTCGGCTTTTAGTGATGCACCGCCAATTAACGCGCCATTCACATGCTCAACGGCAAAAATCTCGGCGGCGTTGGATGGTTTGACTGACCCACCGTACAAAATCCTGAAATCCTGCGCATCGGCATATTTGCTGACCAACTCCCCCCTGATAAACGCGTGCATGGCGCGGACATCTTCGGGTGTGGCGGTTTTGCCCGTGCCAATCGCCCAGACAGGTTCATACGCAATCACGGTGTTTTTATGGCTGGTGCCTGCGGCCAAAGACCCCGCAAGCTGTTTACCGACCACGTCATTTTGGATGCCCGCCTCACGCTCGCTTTCGGTTTCACCAACGCAGACAATGGTCACAAGGCCATGGGCATGCGCAGCCAAAGCCTTTGCTGCGACCAGTTCATCGGCCTCTTTGTGAAATTGCCTGCGTTCTGAATGTCCTAATATGACATAATGTACGCCAATATTCGCCAGCATCGCACCCGAAATATCCCCCGTCACCGCGCCATTGGGTTTCTCACTAACATCCTGCGCGCCAAGGGTGCAGGCTTTCGCATGCTCTTTAACGGTGCTGAGGTGGACAAATGGCGGGCAGACGACAAAATCACAAGCTTTCAAAACAGACATATCGGCGGTTATTTTCCCCTCGATGTCTTTAATAAGGGATAGCGCACCTGCCAAATCCCCGTTCATCTTCCAATTTCCTGCGATTAACTTTTTCATGCGTATCTTCCTCTTGCCCC
>CAUJHK010000141.1 GCA_963204715.1 Pseudomonadota bacterium
TTGGTGAGAGGAAATGAAGAGGATGGAGCCATCATGGCGGCGCGTCATGGCATCTGTCCCGTTCCCATGATGGACATCAAAATCTACAATCGCAATTTTTTCAAAACCGTGGGTGACTTGTGCATGGCGCGCGCCAATAAAGACGTTATTGAAAAGGCAAAAGCCCATAGATGTGGATGGTTCGGCATGGTGTCCAGGGGGGCGCATCGCGCAAAAGGCACGGGTTGTGCGGCCTGATGCAATATCATCCACCGCGCCGCACACCGCGCCTGCGGCATGGAGCGCGGCTTTCCAAGAATGGGAGGACAAAATTGTATCTGCGTCAATTTCTGCATGCCCCTTGCCTGGAATAGAATCGCGGATATGGTCAATATAGCTTAAGGGATGTGCCAGAAGAATGCTCTCTTCGGTGGCGGGTTTGGCCTCGCCGCGCGGCAATGTGCTATAAGGGGCTTCGTCCAAAAGCGCATGGATAACGGCAAGCCTGTCGGCCCGTTCGGGGTGTGAAAAGCCTGTATCATGCAAAAGACCCGTGTGATGCGTGTATATGGTTGTTTTCATTTCCATCACATCACTTTATCATGACCACATAGGATTGCAGGATAAATTTTCTTTCATGGCTTCAGGTATATACTCCACCATCTCATCCCTCCAAACCCGTTTGTTCTTACGCTGGGTTCCCAAATGGTTTGAAGCCTTTTCAAACCCCGAAGGCGGATTTTACGAACGGCTGGGCAAGGGATTTAAACCCGTCCTGACGGGGCAGCGCAGGCTGGTCACTCAGTGCAGGCAGCTTGCCATTTATAGTGATTATGCCACGCGTCATAACAAGCCGATGGGAGATGATTTAAAAGCGCACTTTGAATTTATACTTGAAAAATATTATAGCCCGCAGACAGGTCTTTGGCATTTTTCCATCAATGACAAAGGTGAGGCCCTGGACAAGACCTGCGATTTATATGCTTTAAGTTTTGTTGTTTTTTCCTTGTCCCACTATTTTCGTGCAAGTGGGGACGAACGCGCAAAAAACCATGCCATAAATGTTTTAAAACTGATTGATGAAAAATTTAGAATGTCGCCATTGCCCGGCCTTGCCGAAAGCATAGGGGAGGATTTTGCCCCCCCCAAGGCCATACGCAGGCAAAACCCGCACATGCACCTGCTGGAGGCGTGCCTGTTTGCCCACGCAACATGGAAAGAGCCGATATTCGAAGCCATGGCCGATGATATGGTCGCCTTGTTCTATAAATATTTTTATGATGCGCGCCGCGATACATTGATTGAGTTTTTTAATGATGATTTGTCCCGTCCGCATGAGGAAAAGGGACGATATCTGGAGCCGGGTCATTATTTTGAATGGATATGGCTTTTGAAAAAACACGCGAAGATGAAACAGGACTTGTCCTTGCATGAAAGCGCGGCATCCAGACTGCTGGACTTTGCCAATCGCTTTGGCTGGGATTCCCTTTATGGCGGAATTTTTGATTCCGTGGCAGAAGATGGTCGCGTGATGACAGATACAAAACGCATTTGGCCCTTTTGTGAGGCACTAAAAGCCAACGTGCTGATGCTGGAACGGGTGAGTAACCGTCAGATTTTAAAAGACCGTGTCGCAGACATGGTGCAGGTGTTTAAAACAAAATATATGCAAGAGCGGGGATTCTGGACTGAATGGTTACATCGTGACCTAACAGACGCCGCAGATTATATGCCCGGCACAACGCCATACCATGTTTATTTTGGCATCACGGAAACGATGGATATTTTGAACGAGCGCGGAAAGGTTAAATCATGGACATCGAAATGGGCGCACTATACCTATGCATTCAGGCGTGGCCTATCGGGTCTTGTCCGCCGCATTCGTCTGACTTTGCACGGTGCTGGCTAGTTTTTGGTGGTTATAATCCAGCTGTTCATTCGTCAACTGAAACCCCACAACCACATTAAAAGATTCTCCAATAGATGCATCTGGCACGGGCATATTCTGGAAGACGGTTTCGGTTGTCGTAATCTCGTTTTGGTCAGAGGCAAAGCTTAAGGATACGGCAAAAATATCTTTGGATATCACAGTGCCTTTTGAATCTGTCACCGCAATAAAATAGGGGTAGGCGAAGCTTGGTTTGTCCGCGGGTTTAACGCGGGCTTTGGGGCCGGTTTTTCCTGTTACGGATAAATCCACCTGCATGATAATGCGGCCATTTTCCACGCGGCAGGTATTTTTCACACCCGTTATTGCGGCTTCCGAAATTTTTGTGCTTTCGGTGGTTTTTGCGGGGTCATAAAAGTCTGCCATGCTGGCTAGGTCAGGACGCACAGACACTGAAGGGCATGTGCCGTCATAAACGGGGAGTTTCTTTTTGGCCTCTACGACTGGGTCCAGTACCTTGGCAAAGGTTTGTGTAACGGTGTCATAGCCCGAAGCAAGGTCGCTTTTTAAGCCTTCCATGGTAGAACATCCACCCAAAGACAAGGATAACAGGGAAAGGCCAAGGTAAAAACCGCGCATATTCATGCCGCCAAGAATAGTCGTGCCTGCGCGGGCTGGCAAGGGGGTAGATTTTGCGCGTACATTTGTCTATAAAGCCGCTATGGAAAAAAGGCCACTGACCATATTGCTCTCCTCTCCACGCGGCTTTTGCGCAGGGGTTGACCGCGCCATCCAGATTGTCGAAAAGGCCATAGAAAAATATGGCGCGCCCGTCTATGTGCGCCACGAGATTGTGCATAATAAGTTTGTGGTGGATGGGCTGCGTTCCAAAGGTGCCGTGTTTGTTGAAGAGCTTTCACAAATCCCTGATGATGGCCGCCCTGTCATTTTTTCCGCCCATGGCGTTGCCAAAGCTGTCCCTGAAGAAGCCAAGACGCGGGAGATGTTCTATATTGATGCGACGTGCCCACTGGTAAGCAAGGTGCATAAAGAAGCAGAAAAACATTTTGATTTAGGGCGGCAGATTGTTTTGATTGGCCATGAGGGGCATCCTGAGGTGGTGGGCACTATGGGACAACTGCCCAAGGGGGTGGTGCTTTTGGTGGAAACAATTGAGGATGTTAAAAAGCTTACGGTGAAAGATGAAAACAATATTGCCTTTTGTACACAAACAACCTTGTCGGTGGATGATACGGCAGATGTGGTAGAGGCTTTAAAGCAAAAATATCCCGCCATTATAGGGCCGGGGCGAGAAGATATCTGTTATGCCACCACCAACCGTCAGGCCGCCGTGAAGGCCATTGCGCCAAGGTGCGATGCGCTGATGGTGATTGGCGCACCCAATTCATCCAATTCCAACAGGCTGGTGGAGGTGGGCGTGGCCTATGGGTGTGAGAAGGCCATTTTGGTGCAGCGCGCGGCAGAAATAGACTGGTCGTGGTTTGAAAATATTCATATCCTTGGTCTTACAGCGGGTGCCTCGGCCCCCGATATACTGATTGATGAAGTTATTTTTGCCGCCAAACAGCGTTTTGATGTCAGCGTTGAAGAAGTGGCTATTACCAAAGAAAACGTGGTTTTCAATATTCCACGGATTCTGCGCGATGCGGAAGAAAAAGTGGCTTGATATTAAGCCCTTGTTTGTACATTCTAAACAAATGGCCGTATTCACCCAAGTATCACAAGAGCAACTAACGGAATTTCTAGGCCGTTATGATATAGGTTCGCTTGTATCCTGTGAGGGGATTGAGGCGGGGGTGAGCAACACCAATTATTTTGTCACAACGCAAACTGGACGATATGTTTTAACCTTGTTTGAGCCTCACCGTGTGAGGGCGCAGGATATTCCATCCTATGTTGAGTATTCAACCGTGCTGGAGCAATCTGGCGTGCCATGCCCAAAAACTATCCAAACCAAAGAGGGTGATTATATCACTATGTTATGTGATCGCCCCGCCGCTTTCTTCTCTGTTTTGCAAGGGGATGGGGGCAGTGTGGCGATGCTTGATGTAAACCTATGTGAGCAAGCTGGTGCAACGCTGGCACAAATGCACCTTGCCGCGCAGAAAATAAAAACCAAAACACCCAATCATTTTGGCCTTGGCAAATGGCAGGAATGGGAGCGCGTTATGGGCGCACGCATGAACAATATTGATGCGGGTCTTCATAGCCTTGTCCAAAGTGAGCTTGGTTTTATTGTCCAGAATTGGCCAAAAAATTTGCCTTGTGGGCAAATCCATGCGGATTATTTCCCCGACAATGTCTTTTTTCAAGAGGGGCGTTTAACAGGCGTGATTGATTTTCACTTCGTTTGCTATGATGTTTTTGCGTATGACTTGGCGATTGCTATCAACGCGTGGTCGTTTGATGAAAACAATCATTTCCAAGAAGACCGCATGATGGCGATGATGCATGGGTATCAAACGGTCAGGGCATTAAGTGCGGGCGAAGAGGAATCTTTGCCTGTTTTGTTACGCGCGGCCAGCATGCGGTTTTTGTTATCTCGTATAGAAGAAAAGTTGAAGTGGAAAGAGGGCGATTTTATGAAGCCGCACGACCCCATGGTGTTTGAAAAGCGCCTGAAACATTTTCAAGCATACAGTTTGCCCGCATGACCAAGACCCACGTAGAAATGTTTACCGATGGCGCGTGTAGCGGCAACCCTGGCCCTGGTGGCTGGGGCGTTTTGATGCGTTATAACGCCCATGAAAAAGAATTGTCAGGCGGGGAGGTGAGTACCACCAACAACCGCATGGAAATGATGGCGGTGATTGAAGGCCTTGCCGCCTTAAAAAAGCCGAGCAAAGTGAAGCTTTATACGGACAGTCAGTATGTCCAAAAGGGCGTAACCGAATGGATGAACGGTTGGAAGGCCAAGGGTTGGCCCGCCAGAATTAAAAATCAGGATCTTTGGCTTCGAATCGATTCGGAGATTTCAAAGCATGATGTCGAGTTTATCTGGGTGCGCGGTCATGACGGGCACAAAGAAAACGAGTATGTGGATAAGTTGGCAGTGACAGCGATTCCAAAAGCTTAAAGCTTTTTCTTCATGTGGTTTTGGACAAAGCCCATGGAACTTTTAAGATTCTCTTAATGTTTGCAAACCAGACTTGATTTAACAAACAAGGAGGTCTGCCATGATTATGAAGCACACAGATACCACATCTGCCCCCCGCTGTACTTGTAAAGACGCGCAAAACAAGGCCGATGCATTCGACAATGTTTTTATGCCCCTGCCACCACTGGATGGCGCGCCCAAGGATGTGATGGAAATATACGCGCGGTTTATGCGCCACGTGCGTCTGGCGCCCAACAGCAATGTCTATATCAAAATACTTTCTGGCATACAATTTACGGCGGATATGATGGATATGCCTGATGCCATGGTGTCAAAGATGCTGGCAGATATGGGGCTGCGGGCGCCGCGCAAGGCTTTTCCTGAAAGCTATCTTGACCATGTGGACAAGACATTAATACGCACTGGCTGGGATGTAACTGCGTCCTGTGAATCATCCATAGACATGAAACGGTTTTGGGATGACATCGGCGAAGACAAATTCGCGGCGTTTCAAAAGGACTATGCGTTTGTCACGCTGCCAATGATGGTTTAATGCCTAGTCATTAAACTGCCACTTATAACCTTCATTGTCCATGGATTTTGGTGCGGCGCGATGTTCTGTGGGCATTGCATCTTGCTGTGATGGTTCTATGCTGCCCGTATCACCAACCAGATTCCCAATGAGGTCTTGGAAGCTGAAATCATTTTCTATGGTGTTGACGCTGTAATATGTTTTTGTCGGCTTTGATGTGGCGACCGTCATAATTTCGCGCCATGCACTGGCGGGGATCATTCCCCCCGTCACGCGCTTCATGGGGGAGTTGTCATCATTGCCTACCCACACGGCGGCGGCATACTTGTTTGTAAAGCCAATAAACCATGCATCACGGAAATCCTGTGATGTTCCGGTTTTTCCTGCTGCGACATACGGGCCTTGCGCGGCCTGACCTGTGCCGTGCTGGACAACAGACTGCATCATGCCCGTTATTTGGAAAACAAGGCCACGCTGAACAACCTGCCGTGCATCACGTTGTGCTGGTTGTTCAAACAAAACTTTTCCATCCTTGTCTTTTATGCGGATAATGGCAAACGGTTCCACCGCAAGCCCGCCGCGCCCCAGCGTTGCATAGGCTGTGACCATTTGAATCATGGGCACGCCATTGCTACCCAGCGCAAGGGACAAGTTAGGTTCAAGATCCGCAGTAATACCAAGCCTGCGCGCAAGGCCAATAACACTGTCTGGTCCAACATTTTTGATAAGGTTATAGGCAACCGTGTTCAAAGAACGTGTCAGGGCCTGCGTCAAAGTTACTTCCCCGTAATATTCATTGCCGTAGTTCTGCGGGCGGTATTTTCCTGTCGTGATAGGCTCATCCACAATGGTGCTGTTTGGGTTCCAGCCATGTTCCAATGCGCTTAAATAAACGATGGGTTTGAAAGAAGACCCAGGGGAGCGCAGCGCATTTGTCGCGCGGTTATATTCGCTTAAGTCATAATCACGCCCTCCGACCATGGCGACAACTGCGCCATCAAGAGACATGACCATGGCGGCACCCTGCGATAACTTATACTTTCCTCCATATGTGAGGACAGCTTTTGTAATGGAAGATTCGGCTTGTGCCTGAATATCTTTGTCGAGAGTGGTTTCCACCACTATGTCCTGCTCGGGAATGCCTGTCAGGGCCTCAATCTGCCCCACAATATAATCCGTAAAGTAACGCAAGGTATCACCGCTGGAGGGTTTGCGCGGCGGGATGGGGGGCAGTTTGTCAAACTTTTTAAACTCTGCTTTGTCCAGATATCCCGCATCTTCCATGGCCTGCAAAACCACATGCGTGCGCTGCGCCGAAAGGCTTGGGTTGGCACTGGGGGAATAGCGCGATGGTGCTTTTAGAAGGCCTGCTATGGTGGCGGCTTCGCGCACAGACAGCTCCCGTGCTGGTTTGTTAAAATAGATATTGGCGGCCGCATCAATCCCATATGCGCCACCACCTAGGTAAACACGGTTTAGGTAGGCACTTAGAATTTCATCTTTGGATAATTTTGTCTCCAGCCAGACCGCCAGCATGGCCTCTTGAATTTTGCGTTTGAGCGTGCGGTCGCGTGATAAGAACAAATTTTTGGCAAGCTGCTGTGTGATGGTAGAGCCACCTTGCACAAATCCACCTTTGACCATATTGACGCCAAACGCACGGATGATGCCTACAGGGTCGATGCCGAAATGGTAATAAAAACGTCTATCCTCAATAGCCAGAATGGCTTGGGGGACGTAGGGCGGCAAATCCTTTACCGAAATGGTTTCACCCTTGATATCGCCGTACCTGTCGATGATGCTGCCATCATTGGCTTTGATGGTGATGGTGGGGCGGCGTTCAAACGCCATCTGTTTGGTAATATCAGG
>CAUJHK010000142.1 GCA_963204715.1 Pseudomonadota bacterium
CATCCATAATTTCAATGTTAGAGCCAAAAGATTCCCAAAGAAGGGTAAGTTTTTCAATGGCAGACAGCTCTGTATGCTTTTGAGGGGTCAAGACGCACCAGCGGTTTTGAAACAATTCCGCAAAACCAGATTCTGGCCCCGAATTTTCTGTCCCCGCAATGGGATGCGCGCCAACAAGGTGGACGGATGATGGCAGACGTGCCTGTAAGGCCAGCATGACCGATGTTTTGACCGAGCCAGTGTCCGACACAATGCACCCTGCCTGCAAATGCGGGGCAATTTTATCCGCTGTCAAAGCCATGGCACCCACGGGAACGCAAAGTATGACCAGATCACTTCCGCGCACTGATTTTGCAATATCTGTTGTGACTTCGTGCGCTATGCCGAGCTTTAAGACCGCTTCGCACACGGGGCGGGATTGGTCTGCACAGATAATTTTTTGCGCCATATTGTTTTTTATGATTGCGCGGGCAATGGAAGAACCAATCAATCCGAAGCCTATGATAGTGACTTGTTTAAACATGAGCAATTCGCCCTTTTCTTGAAATAAAGGTTGGGTAACGGATACAAAAAATCAGGGGTGAAAACAACAATGATATGCCCTAGAGGGCATAATAATAAGCGGCATAAATGAAAGCGCGAGTTGTCATAGAGGCAAAGATAACGGGTTTTACTGGCTCTGTCTATTTAAAATGTTAAAAACTCCCGCATAGAAGCGCAAGCGGCCTTCATGTCATCCCCCGTCCCTATGGAGATGCGCAAGCTTTCAGGGAGCTTATACGCCCCCATCTGCCGCAGGATGATGCCACGGGATTTTAAAAACTGGCGGCAGGAGTCCGCCTGTTGCTGGGATGGAAATGTTACCAGAAGAAAATTCCCCGCGCTTTGCCAGACTTTTAAACCCATGGCTGAAAGCTGGTTTTGCGTCCATGTCCGCCATTCATCATTGTGCGTCACCGAACGTTTAATAAAATCATCATCTTCAAGTGCCGCAAGCCCCGCCACTTGCGCCACTGATGTAACATTAAAGGGGCTGCGCACACGGTTTAAAACATCCGCCACATCTGGCGGGCAATACCCATAGCCAAGGCGCAGACCCGCAAGCCCATAAATTTTTGAAAAAGTGCGAAGCACGACAACATCATCCCGTCCTTTGGCAAAGACAAATCCATTCTCATACCCATCACTGCTTTGCGCATATTCTGCGTAAGCATCATCCAGCACCAACAAAATATCAGCACGCAGTTTTTGCCTAAAAGATTTTATATCCGAAAGGGAATTGAAGCTTCCTGTAGGGTTGTTGGGGTTTGTTAAAAACACCATTTTTGTTTTTGGTGTGACGGCGGCGAGCATGGCATCCAGATCAGGCGTTAAATTATTTTCCTGAACTTCTACGGGCACGCCCCCACAGGTGCGGGCATATATGCCATACATTAAAAAGGAATGCGTGGCATATACCACTTCATCTTTGGGTGATATGTAGGACTTGCACAAAAGGCCGATAATTTCATCAGACCCGGCGCCGCAAACAATCCTCCCCTCTTCAAGGCCAAACTTTTTTGCAATAGCGGCGCGTAGGGCCGTGCAGTTTCCATCAGGGTATTTTTCAAGATGCTGGTCAGCCGCCAGTGCCGTAAGCGCCTTTGGTGATGCACCAAAGGGGTTTTCATTGGAGGATAGCTTGATGATGCGAGAGGCGCCCTCCGCACTGCTCTCACCACCCACATAGGGCGCTATACCCAAAATTCCTTCATTCGGTACAAATTTCATGGTAATGGTTGTACCCCAAACACAGCGAGGAAATCAATCAAATGCCGTTGATAAAAAACTCAACATTGCCCACTTTTGACCGCCTGATCTCTGAGGGACGGCAGGTTATGGAGGCGCAAAGGGCGCAAAAGCAGGATATTCGTGAGTTGCATATAGGCTTTTTGAACATGATGCCTGATGCCGCCATGGAAGCTGCAGAACGGCAGTTTTTTCGCCTGATTGGGGAGAGCAACAGGATTGTGCAAATTCACCTCCACCCCTTCACAGTACCTATTGTCAAACGAGAAGCGGAGGCAAAAAACCACATTGACTCTTATTATGAAACCTTTGAACAGATAAAGGCCGATGGACTAGACGGGCTGGTTATCACGGGCGCGAACGAAGAAACCAACCCGCATGTGAGCGATGAGGGTTTTTGGGCGCCTTTAAAAGAGGTTTTGGCATGGGCGCATGAGAATGTAACATCAACCATATGTTCTTGCCTTGCCAGCCATGCCGCCCTGACCTACGCCTATGGGCAAACCCCGTCATGGCGCGATGATAAACGATGGGGCGTTTACAAACACAAAGTGATGTTGCCAAACCACCCTATGGTAAAAGGCATGAACACAGTGTTTGATGTTCCACACTCGCGCTATTCCGAAATTACGCATGGGCAATTTGAAAAGGCGGGCATGAAAATTCTGGTTGAAAGCGCGCAAGCGGGCGTTCATTTGGCCACCAGCAAGGATGGATTCAGACTTATCTGCATGCAAGGCCACCCTGAATATGATGTATTCAGCCTGCTCAAAGAATACAGGCGCGAGGTGACAAACTTTATAGAAGGAAAACGCAACGACTACCCGCCCTTCCCCGAGCATTACTTTAACGAAGCCGCACAAGAACTGGCCGCACGATATAAAAACGCTGTGCTGGATGGAAACACAAAAGAACCGTTCCCTGAAGACTCTATACACGCCCTGCTGGACAACACATGGGCGGACAGCGCGCGGTCATCCCTTGCGGCGTGGGTGGGGCTTATCTATCAGATTACGCATGTGGACAGGCGCAAACCCTTTATGGACGGGATTGACCCGAACAACCCTTTAGGCCTTTGAAAGAGGATACGCCGCGCGCACCCGCCCTTTCCCCTTGAATGTTCAATGGTATTTTTTTGGCGGCAGGGGCAAGCTTTCCAGTGCCGGCGTAAATTTGTTTGGAGGCCTCCACCAGCAATATCCCGCCCATGGCGGGGCAGATTTTGCGGCCCAGCTTTTCCCAGAGCATGGCAGAACGTAAAAGAGTCTGGCTTTTAAAAGGGGGAATAAAAAGCGCACGTTCACTGCCCTCAGGGATAAACAAATTCTCTTTTAAAAAATCTTCCACCTGCGCAGCGGAATAAGGCGTGCCGCGCCCGAAGGGTGTCCAGTCCGCACGCGCCCAAAGCCCCAAGCGGTTGGGCACTACCACAATAATGCGGCCATTGCTTTTGAGGACGCGGTAAAACTCTTCAAAGGCGGGCTTTAAAAACCCCGTAAATTCCAAGGAGTGAATAAGCAAAATTCGGTCAACCGAGTTTGTTTCCAAAGGCAAATCAGATTCATCTGTCAGGCAGGTGAGGTTGTCATCATGCTCTGGCCACTGATGCACACCCTGCACGGGAAACATTACGCACACAGCCCGCTCAGCCTCTTCTAGATAAGGTTTCAGGTAAGGCGCGGCATAACCTGCCCCCACAACCCGAAGGCCTTTATGGGATGGCCACAAGGCATCAACACGATCACGAACAAGCTTTCGGACAATCCGCCCGCCAAGCGTTTTATAAAAAGCACGCAGCTGGTATGCGGTTGGGATCATACCCTACATCCGTTCCATTAACTGGGATATGAGGGGCACATCAGCCTCAGGCATATCAAGGCTGTAGAGCTCATTCACCCTCATCCACTTTATTTCCTGATTTTCTTTAGGAACAATCATGCCCTTCCACATGCGGCAGATATAAAGCGGCATAAGGAGCTGAAAGGATTCATACGCGTGGGAGGCAAAGGCAATGGGCGTAAAGCAACATTCGCGTGCATCCACGCCCAGCTCCTCATAGAGTTCACGGCAAAGGGCAAATTCAGGGCTTTCTCCTTCTTTGACCTTTCCCCCAGGAAATTCCCACAAGCCTGCCATGGGTTTTCCTGCGGGACGCTTTGCCACAAGGACGCGACCATCCTTGTCCACCAGAGCCGCCGCCGCCACAACCAAAAGGGGAAGCCCCGACGCTTTTTCAGGCCGGGGCTTTTCCAATGCTTCAAGGCAATTCATTGCCATTGTGTTGACTACTCGGCTGCTGGTGCAGGCGTGGAAGCTTCTCCCGCTGCAGGAGCAACATCTTCTTGCGCCTTAACAGGGCTACCATTGATATCGAATTTTTCGATTTTGGCAGTTTTTTTCCAGCCTTCGAGCATTGCTTCCAGCTTTTCGCGACGAAGTTCAACCTGAATCATAGGTTTTACTTCTTCAAACGTTGGCTTTGGACGATCACGTTTGTCTTCAACCTTGATAACGTGCCAGCCAAACTGGGTTTTTACAGGAGCGTCACCGACACTGCCTTTGGCTATTTTAAACGCAGCTTCAGAAAACTCTGGCACCATGTCAGCTTTTGCAAACCAGCCAAGGTCACCGCCCTTGTCTTTATTGCCTGGGTCGCCTGAATTTTCAGACGCAAGCTTTGCAAAGTCTGCTCCTTCTTTTAACTGTGCGATCAGGGCCTGAGCTTTGGCTTCAGAATCAACCAGAATATGAGCCGCTTTAACTTCTTGAACCGCAGGCTGTTTTCCAATGGTGTCATTGTACTTGGCTTTCATGTCCGATTCAGAGATGTTTTTGTCCACTTCACGCTGCACATAGACGCTGCGGATAATTTGCTGGCGTGCCATGTCAAGCTGCTGTTGAACCTCAGGGTCATTTTCAAGACCAGACTTTTCAGCCTTGTTTTGAACAACGCGTGTGTTCACAACCTGATCCAGAGCCATAGGATATACGGCAGAAGGAGGCATTTGCTGAACTTGAGCTGGCATCATCTTGATATAACGGAAAACATCAACGCGGGTGATGTCTTGGCCGTCCACAGACGCCACAACAGGGTTGCCAGGCTTTACTTCCACGCCATCAAAGGAGCCAGCCGCCGCAGCCGCTTTGGCTACTTCATTGGCTTCATCGGCGGTCGCAGGCGGCTCACCCGTATTGTTCGCGCTAGAGGCAGGAGCGTGCTCAGAGGCTGCCATTTCTGCAGAGGCAGGCGCATCAGAAGATTTTTTCGTAAAATAGAACCCTGCCCCAGCCAATACGACCAGAAGGGCAACAACACCAATGATAATAGGTGAATTCGATTTTTGTTCAGACATTTTGCTTTATCCTTTAAGGCAAATAGGTAGTTTCAATGCCAGACATTGTGCATAGCTGGCCCTAAAGGGCAACCGAAAAAATTGACGGACACCCTTTTGAAGCTTATATGATGTCAACTTTTGTATTTTCAAGGAATTAGAATGCTTTTAAACCTCGCCATCAAGCTTTTCGGGTCTAGCAACGAACGCAGCCTTAAGCGCCTTTCGGCCAAAGTTGCCCCTATTAATGAGCTGGAGCCAAAATTTGCTGCCATGGACGATGCGGAGCTACAAAACCAAACCGCCTTGTTTAAAGAGCGCATTGCCAATGGAGAAAGCCTGGATTCCTTGCTCCCAGAGGCGTTTGCGGTTGTCCGCGAAGCCTCAAAGCGCGTCCTTGGCATGCGTCCTTTTGATGTGCAGCTGATTGGCGGGATTGCCCTTCATGAAGGAAAAATAGCAGAAATGCGCACGGGCGAAGGAAAAACCCTTGTCGCCACCATGCCAACCTATCTGAACGCCCTGAGTGGCAAAGGCGTGCATGTTGTCACAGTCAACGATTACCTCGCCAAGCGCGATTCCGCGTGGATGGGGCAGATTTACAAATTCCTTGGCCTGAGTGTTGGCGTGATAACCAACGACTTATCAGACATGGACCGTCAGGATGCGTACAACGCAGACATAACATACGGAACGAACAACGAGTTCGGGTTTGACTATCTACGCGATAATATGAAGTTTCAACTAACACAAATGGCTCAGCGCCCCTTTAACTTTGCGATTGTTGACGAAGTAGATTCCATCCTGATCGACGAAGCGCGTACGCCGCTTATTATTTCAGGCCCTTCCGAAGGGTCTGTGGAAATGTACACGCGCGTCAACACCATCATCCCGCTTTTGGTTGCGGAAGACTTTGACATTGATGAAAAGCAAAAAACTGTCACCCTGACCGAAGATGGCAACGAGCATGTCGAACAGTTGTTGCGTGACAAAGGCATCATGGAAACAGGCAACTTATATGATGCGCAGAACATATCTTTGGTACATCACGTAAACCAGGCTTTGCGCGCCCACAAAATGTTCCATAAGGACACGGATTATATTGTTAAAGACGGCAAGGTTATCATCATTGATGAATTTACGGGCCGCATGATGGAAGGCCGCAGATATTCTGAAGGACTGCACCAAGCGCTGGAAGCCAAAGAAGCCGTAAAAATACAAAATGAAAACCAGACACTGGCGTCTATCACCTTCCAGAATTATTTCAGGATGTACCCAAAACTGGCTGGCATGACAGGCACAGCCATGACCGAAGCGACAGAGTTTGCAGAGATTTACAACCTTGGTGTACTTGAAATCCCCACAAACGTGGCCGTATCACGCATGGACCATGATGATAAAATATACAAATCCATGGCCGATAAATATGATGCGATTGTTGATCTTATCAATGAATGCCAGCAACGAAACCAGCCTGTTCTGGTGGGCACGGTGTCCATTGAAAAGTCCGAGATGCTATCAGAGCTTTTAAAAAAGCGTAAAATCACCCACCATGTTTTGAACGCCCGTTACCATGAGCAAGAAGCGCAGATTGTATCCCAAGCGGGCCGTCCTGGCGCTGTGACCATTGCCACAAACATGGCGGGACGCGGAACGGACATCAAGCTTGGAGGCAACGCAGACATGTTGATTGACCATGCAACAGCTGGCGACATGGGCGATGATTTGAAAAACGAAATTGCCACGCGCATTCGTGCAGAAGTAGAGCGGGACGAAAAAATAGTCAAAGAGGCTGGCGGTCTTTATGTTATAGGCACAGAGCGACACGAATCCCGCCGCATTGATAACCAGCTTCGTGGCCGTTCAGGCCGTCAGGGTGACCCTGGGGCGTCAGTTTTCTTCTTGTCAGTAGAAGATGATTTGATGCGCATTTTTGCGTCAGACAAAATGGAAATGCTTTTAAAGTCCAACATGGGATTAAAAGACGGCGAAGCCCTGACCCACCCATGGCTGTCAAAAGCCTTGGAGCGTGCCCAAGCCCGCGTGGAGCAGCAAAACTTTGAAATCCGCAAAAACCTTTTGAAGTTCGACAACGTAATGAACGACCAGCGTAAAGTGATTTACGAACAACGCCGCGAAATTATGAACTCACGCGAAGAGCTTGATGATGTCATTCGCGAGATGATGGGCGATGTTATAGATTCCGTGGTTTACAACAACTGTCCTCAGGGTGTCTATCCAGAGCAGTGGGACACAAAAACACTGCAAGCCGAATGCACACGTGTTTTAAACCTGCACATCCCCGCCGAAGAATGGGTAAAGGAAGAAAGCATAGATTCTGCAACCATGCGTGAGCGCATTGGTAAAATGTCATGGGAACTTCTTGACAACAAGGTAAAGCTGGCGGGACTAGAAAACGCGCGACGCATGGCAAGAAACTTTATACTGCAACTCCTTGACCAACATTGGAAAGAGCATTTACTCAACCTCGACCATTTGCGCCAGGGCATTAACCTGCGTGCCTTTGGCCAACGTGACCCCTTGAACGAATATAAGGCAGAAGCATTTGCCTTGTTCGAAGGCATGATGAACAATTTGCGCGAGGCGGTTACGCAAACACTTTCATTTGTTGAAATCAACGTCAGCCCCGAAGTGATGGCCGCTCTGCAAAAGCAACAACAAGAATTGCTGGAAGCACAAAAACGCCTGCAAACCGGGCGTGATGATCCCGCTTTGTCACACGACCATGAATCCGCAGCACAAGGAAAAGTTACGCAAATAAGAAAAGCGGCCTTTGACCAGAATGATGTCAGTACATGGGGCGACACACCGCGCAATGCGCCCTGCCCTTGTGGGTCAGGCAAGAAGTATAAACACTGTCACGGCGCGGCTTAGCCTGCTATTAATTCATAGATGATTGGACGATGAGTTTTACATCGTCCATATCGACATCCGATGATTGAAACGCGCTGCCAATGCCGCGGGTGAGAATAAAGCCAATTTTTCCACCCGATGCTTTTTTGTCATGCTGCATAAGCGTCACAATCTCTTGCGCGCTTTGCTGTAGTGGCGGCGAGATGTCTGAGATTTC
>CAUJHK010000143.1 GCA_963204715.1 Pseudomonadota bacterium
CGGACATTGTTCCAAACTTCTAAAAGCTTCCATACATTCTCCTCTAATCATGACCCGAGTGGCTCCCGGGGGAGGCCTTCAGGCGAGAGTAAGATATGAAAGCCTCGCGCAACGATTTATATCTTTATTGTACTGTAAATATTGCGTGTTACCAAGTGTTACAAGGCGTGAGATTTCGCGATGCAACATGATTCAAAATTGGCATAAAATTGGTTTTTAAAGCAGGCACTTATGAATCAGAGTGTTTGCTGCAATTGCTTTAGTAACACTGCAACAAAAGGCTAAAAGTCATTATAAACAAGTGATAAATTGCACTTTATGCTAAAAGCACGCGTTTGAGGAATGCCCCGCCTGAGCGTATACCTTCTTCATCAATGCTGTGCGGAAGGCCGCGGGCTATTCCGCCGCTCACCTCAAACCTGGCTGATTCGAGCTTTGTCTTGGCATCGTAATACGCCATCACGGGCACAACCATATCCATATCACCATGAATAAGGTGGATGGGGATTTTGTGAACCCCTGCCGCATTCAGGCTCTCCGCCCCCACCAGCGCGCCCGAATATCCCAAAACACCCGCGATTTTGTTCTTGCGGCGAGGGCCAGCATACAAGGACATCATACAGCCTTGCGAAAAGCCCATAAGGGCGATTTTGGAATCATCAATCCCGTAATGCTCTGCCATCCTGTCCACAAAGTCATTCAAGAACGGCGTGGCGTTTTCTACTCCCTCCAGAATGCTTTGCGGTGACCAGCTTTGCAAAGAGAACCATTGATAGCCCATAGGCACCATGTCACACGGAAACGGCGCGTCGGGGGACACAAACACTGTGTCTGGCAGATCATGCTCCCAATACCGCGCAAGATCTATCAAATCCTGACCATTCGCACCAAGGCCGTGCAGCAACACCACCATGCTTTTGGGCGGCTGGCCCGACTGGGGCGAATGGGTATAGGATTTTAAAGGCATGCAGGCATCTCCGTGTTTATTAAGGCTTTGACTTTAAATGATAAAGTGCACTTATACTATACATTTTTCAAGGACCTAAAATTCCTGTTGCAAGCCGTACCGAGTTACTGTAATTGATAATCGTTATCACTTAAAGGAATTGTATCGCTATGCTAGAAACCATCATCATCACCTTCCGCGAAGGTTTGGAAATGTTCCTGATTGTTGCCATTATGCTGGCTTATCTGGGCAAAACAGGGCGCGACCACTTGAAAGAGCCTGTTTACTGGGGCGTTGTTGTCGCCGCCATCATCAGCCTGACAACGGGATGGCACATTGCCGAAATGGCACAAGACCCTGTGACAGAAGGCGTTCTGGCCCTCACCGCTGGAGTCCTCGTCGCCACTATGACCTACACAGTTATGAGAGCGGCAAAAAACATGCGCCAGACCATCAACAACCGCCTTGAAAAATCTGCCCAAAAAGAAGGATGGTCTGCCATTGCAGGCGTGTTCGCCTTTACAGTTGTGATGATTGCGCGCGAAGGTATGGAAACCGCCATGATGCTGGGCACCATGACGGGTCAGTTCAACCAAGGGAATGTCATTATTGGCTCACTGATGGGCTTTGCGGCTGTAGGTGTTATTGGTTATATCTGGATCAAACAAAGCCACCGCATTAACCTGCGCTTATTTATGCAAGCCACGGGCATTTTCCTCATCATGTTCTGCCTTCACTTGTTTATGTATGGTTTTCACGAACTGACAGAAGTAGGCGCCGTTCCTCTTGTCGACAACTTCAAATGGCACACACTGACAGAGTCGTTTGAGCCAGGTGAGCCTATCGGGAACTTAATGACCGCTGGTTTGTTGGTTGTGCCGAGCATGTGGATAGCGTATTCCTATGCGTGGGACAAATACATACAACCAAGGTTTTCCATTGCAGCCGAATAAAACAAAACAAAACAAATTCTTTTGTACCAAAGCCCTGCCCGTCCTTTTCTTTACAGGACTGGCGGGGTCTTTAGTCTTTGGATTCTGTCCTTTGCCCGCTATGGCACAAAGCGCCGACCAAAGCCAGCAAGAACCCAGCGTTCAGCATGAGGTGTCACAAGCTGTTCGCAAAGACCCCAACAAAAACTTTCTAAGCCTGTCTTACGAGAATGATCTGGTTGGTGATGGCGAAGATAAATACTACACCAGCGGCGTACGCCTCACCTATTTCAATATGGATGCTACAGTGCCGCCTGTTATTGACAAGATAGCCGACGCTGTCCCTGAATTTGATATCAACAATACAACCAGCACGTTTTTTACGCTGGGACAAAACCTCTACACACCGCCAGACATAACACAGGCAACACCTGATCCGAATGAAAGGCCTTACGCTGCCTGGCTTTATGGCTCGGTCGGCCTCTCCAGCGCAACAACAAACCATGTTGACGATTTCGAAGTTACGTTAGGCGTTGTCGGCCCGCAGGCCTTGGGAGAACAGACACAAAAATTCATCCATAAAAACATCACAGACTCGCCCGAACCCAAAGGATGGGACAACCAGTTAAAGTTTGAACCTGGTTTGATTTTGTCATGGCAAAGGCGCTGGCCTCGCGGCTTCAACGGCAACATGTTCATGGATTTTGGCAATGATCTAAGACTTCAGGCCGAACCAAACATCAACGTGAACATAGGGAATATATACACCTATGCTGGCACAGGTATTATGTTCACCTTCGGCCCCTATCAAGAAACACTGCAAGACACACCGCCGCGCGTAAAACCCGCCATGTCTGGCACAGGATATTTTACAGTGCCTGATCAGGACTGGAGCTGGTACACCTTTGCAGGCGTTGATGGCCGCGCCGTTGCACGCAATATTTTTCTAGATGGTAACAGCTTTCGTGACAGTCCTTCCGTGGACAAGAAAATTCTGGTGGGTGATGCCGTAGCAGGCATAGCCTTCACCTTTGATGATTACCGCCTGTCTTACACTGCCAACTACCGCACCAAAGAATTTGATGGGCAACCCAAAGACACTGTCTTTGGATCCATCACACTGACCACCCGCTTTTAATCCTCATCCATCAGTGATAGAATGTCGCGCAGAGGAACATTCTTATGGATTATGACATTATTCACATCGCAGGCAAACCACACGTGCTTGTGCCGTTACACGACTATACCGTATTGAAAAATGGTGATGGTACGAATGAATTGCCAGATGCTGTTTTGCAGACGTTGGCAGTGGGCGCACAAAGCCCTATCAAAACCTTGCGCAAACATCGTGGCATGACACAAGATGATCTGGCCAATGCCTGCGGCCTTTCCCGTCCCTATCTGACCGAGCTTGAAACAGGCCGCAAGGAAGGGTCTATCAAATCATTGAAGGCGATAGCGCAAGCTTTGAACGTCCCGCTAGAACGCCTGACCTAACGCCTTAAAGACCCCATCACGCCGCGCAAAATTTCACGCGCTATGGAACGGCCAATGGAGGATGTCGCCGCACGGACGACAGATTTTACCGCCGTTTGTGTCAAAGTTTCTGGCTGTCTGCCGCCGCGTTTTACTGGTGCGGATTCTTGTGCATCGCGTTGCGCTGCTTCCGCCCGTTTTGCCGCCGCTTGCGCCTTTTGCGTCAACAACTCATACGCGCTTTCGCGGTCATGGCTTTGGTCATATTTACCGCCCACGCCATCTGCCATAGTGGCCATGCGCCGAGCCTCTGTCGATGCCACCCCCACTTTTGACCTTGGTGGGGCAATCATAATCCGCCTCACCATAGATGGCGCGCCTTTTTCTTCCAGCGTGGACACCAAAGCCTCACCAATTCCCAAATCAGGGATAACCTCTTCCACTTTAAACGCAGGATTGGGGCGATATGTTTGCGCGGCCTGTTTTATAAATTTGCCTTGCGCTGGCGTAAACGCCCGAAGCGCATGTTGAACACGGTTTCCAAGCTGTGCCAGGACACTCTCAGGAATGTCCTGCGGGTTTTGTGTGATAAAATAAACACCAACACCCTTTGACCTTATCAAACGCACAACTTGCTCAATTTTTTCCATCAATGGTTTTGGTGTGTCATTAAACAACAAATGTGCTTCGTCAAAAAAGAAAACTAGTTTTGGCTTTTCAAGATCTCCAACCTCTGGCAAGTCTTCAAATAGCTCTGACAATAACCACAACAAGAA
>CAUJHK010000144.1 GCA_963204715.1 Pseudomonadota bacterium
CATGAAAACAAAAAACAGAATATCTGAAATATCAAAATTGAACACATGGATCCTGCAATTGATGCGGCGCGCAATTTGAACAGGAAACCTGAAATAAAAACTATCCCTATTGGAGCGGCAAAATAAACAGCATTACCCAAAAAATATTCACCCCAAGGAATCTTCCATGAAAAAAACGCCAGACAGACAAAGCTAACAAAAACCAAAAAATATTTTTCAATATTCATCTAAAACCTTGCCAAAACCGCGCCCCACGTAAACCCGCCGCCCATGGCTTCCATCAAAACCAGCTGGCCGCGCTTGATTCGCCCGTCCCGCACCGCTTCGTCCAGCGCAAGGGGGATGCTCGCCGCTGATGTGTTTCCGTGACGGTCGATTGTAACCACAACCTTGTCCATAGGCATGTCCAGCTTTTTGGCCGTGGATTCAATAATGCGGATGTTGGCCTGATGCGGCACCAACCAATCAATCTGGTCGGGGTGAATACGGTTCTTGGCCAAAACCTCGCCGACAATTTCTGATAAGTATTTTACCGCGAATTTAAAAACTTCTTTGCCTTGCATGGTTAAAAACCCCACATCACCCGTGCAAGATGGCCCACCCGTGGTGCACAGCAAATCCTTGCCATCCCCATTCGCATAAAGATGCGTCGAAAGAACTCCTTGGCCTTCCAAGCCTTCGTCATCCTTGGCATCGCGTGCTTCCAACACAACCGCGCCTGCGCCATCGGCAAACAACACGCATGTGGTTCTATCGCTCCAATCAATGATGGATGACATTTTTTCCGCGCCAATCACCAACACAGTCGATGCCATGCCAGACTTTATATACGCATCCGCCGTTGCCAGCGCATACATAAACCCTGAGCAAACGGCCTGCACATCAAACGCAGGGCAATGCGGAATACCCAGCGCAGATTGAACATGCACCGCCACGGCAGGAAAGGTTTTGTCGGGCGTTGTTGTCGCCACAATAATGGCGTTGATCTGGTCGGCGGAAATATTCGCAGCCTCCATAGCACGGCGCGCGGCGATAATGGCCATGTCTGATGTCGTTTGGCCATCGGCGGCTATGTGACGTTCTTTAATGCCACTGCGCTGGATAATCCACTCATCGCTCGTATCGACCATTTTCTCAAGGTCAGCATTGGTCAAAATTTTCTCGGGCAGATAAGACCCCGTGCCGGAAATGATTGATTTAACACCCATGATGCTTATACCGCTGTGCTTTCTTGCTTTTCTTTTTGCGCATTCATTTGCGCCATCACGCTGGCAATCTCGTCGCCCACGCGTTTGTTAAACCCATTCGCCACCAGATTGGCCGCCACCAAAATGGCATTTTCCGTGCCCAACACATTGCTCCCGCCATGGCTTTTAACCGCCACACCATCAAGCCCCAAAAACATCCCGCCATTATATTTTTGCGGGTCAAGCCGTGCTTTCAAGCGTTTCATAGCGCCCGACGCAAACAAATATCCAATCATGGCAAAGGGTGATGACTTAAAAGCATCTTTTAAAATATGCGCCGTAAATTTTCCTGTGCCCTCGGCGGTCTTAAGGGCGATGTTGCCCGTAAACCCATCGGCGACAACAACATTCACGGTGCCCTTGGTGATGTCGTTGCCTTCCACAAAGCCATGATACGTTCCATGAAATTTGATAGAGGACAAAATGGCAGCGGCGGCACGAACTTCCTCATGCCCCTTCATGTCTTCGGTGCCCACATTCAAAAGCCCCACAGTGGGGTTTTCAACGCCCATCACCACGCGCGCGTACGTGGCCCCCAGCATGGCAAATTGCACCAGCACGTTTTCATCGCACTCAAGGTTTGCTCCAAGGTCCAACATCACGGTGGGTTTTTCCATGGTGGGAAAGATGCTGGCAATGGCAGGGCGCTCAATACCCGGCAATGTTTTTAAAATCATTTTGGATAGCGCCATCAACGCGCCTGTGTTACCCGCGGATATAACGCTGTCCGCGCGCCCTTCCTTCACCGCTTCAATCGCAAGACGCATGGATGAATCCTTGCTGTTGCGGATGGCGGTGGACGGTTTGTCTGAACTTAAAATCTTTTTATCGGTATGAATAACTTGCGATGATTGTTTAAGCGCGGGGAATTTATCAAGCGCGGTATGAATCGCGCCCTCATCACCAAAAAACAAAAACCTGGCATTGCCCAATTTTTCATGCGCCGCCGCCGCGCCCGCGACAATAACGTCTGGGCCAAAGTCCCCGCCCATAGCATCGAGCGCGATTGTTTGTGAAGCTGTCATAGTGTTTATGCTTAAGATCCCTTTATCGTCATACCCGCGATTTGCGTTCCGCAAATAATAACAGCGGGTATCCAGTAAAGAAGAGCGGGCATTGCCCGCTCACATCTAGGATCCCCGTCGTCTTGTTCGCTTTAATCCTTTGGATTTTTGCTCACCACGGGGATGACGGTTGAATTTAAAGGTAGCAGACAAATCGGTCTTGTCAATTACTCGCGTGCGTCTAATACCTGACGGCCTTTGTATGTGCCAGATTTCAGGTCAACATGGTGACGACGCACAGGCTCGCCAGATTTGGCATCCTCGCTCCAGTTTGTCACGGTCAGCGCGTGGTGTGAACGGCGCATGTTGCGCTTAGATTTGCTCGTTTTTCTCTTAGGTACAGCCATGATTTAAAGTCCTTAATATGAATTCAAGGCGCAGTGATACATAAATCCGCCCCCGAACGCAAGAAAAAGATTAAAGCCTGCCCACCGAGCATCGCCCCCTGTCACTCCCGCTCCCCCTATGCGGGGGGCCAGTTTTTCAATCGTTCCAGACGCCCGCGCAAAGGCGGGCATGACAACCGAGAGGCTTGGGCAACAAAACCATGGTTAATTTACGAAAATACTTGCTTTTACTTATTAAAATCACTATTAGTCATAAAATGAACAAGGATATTGCAGAAATATATAATAAGGCCAAGGCTTTTGCTAAAACCCAGCAGTTTCTTGATGTCATCCAGACTCTTAAAGAGGCCATAAAAACAATAGATATTTCTAAGCCTCTTGAGGAAGTAGAACAAAAAGCCTATGGCATGCTTGGAAACGCTTATATCAAGATAAAAAAACCAAAGGCCGCCATTGCTTTGCTCAAACCGCTTCATGAGTCTGGCCGCGGCAATACCGTCACCACCAACACACTCGGCAATGCCTATGCGATAGACAAAAATCAAAAAGGGTTTGAGACTGTGAAGGCAGATACTTCCCCCATAACCATGCGGGACTATCTGCAGGCAAAGCTATATTATTTAAACAACCAGTCTAGCGAAGCGTTAAACGTTTTAAAACCATATATCATAGAAGCCCAAAACATCCGCGATGTCCCAACAAGCATTATGGGGGCTTACTTATCTTGCACTGGAAATGATTCCCCCTTGCTCGAACATTTACGCGCCAGCGCGGGCGAGGAATATTTTTCTTTTTTAATGAGGCGCCGCGATTCATGGCGGGCAGACCCCACGCGTGCGGAGCTTGCGAATGATTTTATGTTCTCGTCCCAGACCTTGTGGGAACTGGGTGGTACACCCGCATCTACACAAGACAGAAATGGCCTTGGCCTTTCGCCTGTCCATGGCGCGTTGGTGGCGGTCAAACAAAAAACTCCCACTTTTGGCTGATGTGTGCTACACTCTTTAAATAGGCGCGAAAAAGCGTCTTTTTTGCTTTTTAAGGATGGGGAATGTTTAAAAAAATCTCCAAAATTGCAAAACAAACTATACAACTTCAAAAAATCGTTTATTATCAATATGTTATGATGTAGCCAGCAGCAACATCGCCCGCTCTACCGCTTCTCTTTCCAGTCCTTAAGGGCCTCAAAGGGGTTTTTGCGCATCTGCGCGCCCTCACCCGCTTTGGTGTTTGGCGGTGTGGCCACAAACTCGGCGGACACGCCTGGTGCATGCGGGTATGGGTCAATGGCAAGGCATAGATACTGGGTGGCCAGTTCGCCCACGTCCATCTTGCCGCCGATGATGGGTTCGGGGTCCACGGCTTCATCAAGCATCTCCTGCTCCACATGGCCTTTTTTGGCATCAAGGTCTGACTTGGCCTTGGCGAAATTGACAGCCGCCGCCTTGTCGCCAAACCATCCTTCAAAATCATCCCTTATATGGCTGGTCACAGGGACAAGTGACACCACGCAGTTTTGGGTAACGTCCGCCTCTACCATGCCAATCGCCTGCACCATGCCGCCGCCCACCTTTTGCAAAGTGATGCTGGCCTTGGCCTGCTCAACGGACAAAACGCCAAGCCTGCGGGCAAGGTCTTCGCGCTGCGCCGCGCTGGCCTCAAAGTTTATGGTCTTGGCGCCGCGTTCAATATGCTCCATCTCCACAAGATGTGACCACTCGCATTCAGGCTGGTTATAGTGTTTAGGCATGGTTATGCGCTCCGTCTTGCATCGTTGTTGGCGGGCGTGGCCACCGCAACGGGCGGGAATGATATGGTGACATCAGAGGTGAGAGCCTCCATCGTCACGCCTGAAAGCCAGTCATACATCGCCATGGTGTAATTGGTGAGTGGCTTCGCGCCGCTGATGCTCTGCCCGTCCGCTTTGAAGATGTTGCGCGTAAGAGCGGCTTGCAGTGCTGGCGCGTCGGCTTGTTTGAGTATCTCGTGATAGGTCTTCGCGCGGCCATTGAACGCCGTCATCATGCGCTTCATGTGCTTGGGTACGCCAAGGTCGCCCACGCCCATCTCGCGCAGGTCCAGCTCCATGCGGCGGAACATGGCGTCAAACAAAGCCTGCCCCTGCCGCTGGCCGTCCTTGCCAAAGTCATTCAGGCGGTTGATCAGCATAAAGACATGCAAGGACAGCATGTCAAAATGCCCGTCCGTGGTGTCCGCAACGCCAAGCTTTGCGTAGAAATCCGGGTGTCTGGACTGCGCCAGCGCCGCCTGATACAATCTCCCCGCTATGGCTTGGCGGCGGGATTTATGTTTGAACCATTGAAAAAGCATCATAATTTCTTCATAAACAGGTTATAGGAATACACTATATATAAGACATTCTAAGGGTAGCACAATATGAAGACCACCAGTTTTACACTTTGCCTGCTGATGCTGATGACGGCCTGCCTTTCCATGCTGGCGGCCTGTACGCCCACGCAAGCCACGCGCGGCAACATTGTGGAAGACTTCCGCATGGCCGAAATTGTGCCGGGCGTGAGCAGCCGCACCAATGTTCTAAAGTCGCTTGGCTCGCCCACTACGGTCGCGCCCTTTGATGACAATGTGTGGTACTACATAGGCCAGAAGACCGAAAAGACGGGCATCTTTGATCCCAAGGTCGTTGATAAAAAGGTTGTCGTCGTCGCCTTTAATCCAGATGGTATTGTCGATAGCATTGAAAAGGTTGATGCGGGACAGATTGACGTCCCCACCGTTCGCCGCAAAACGCCCACCAGCGGGAACGAGATTACGGTGCTTCAACAGCTTATCGGGAATGTCGGACGCTTTAACAAGCAAAAGGAAAGCGCCACTGCCACGGCAGGCGGCAACCGCTAAAACACAGGTTATATAACTGGCTTTAACTGATCGCGCCTTATAAAAGGCTCATCAACATACATGGCCATTTGTGCAAAGTATGTGGCCACTTCATTCAAATCATCATTGATAAGTATGATGCGCGCGTTCTTTGCCTCAGGGTTGGCTTGCCCCATTTTGGACAAGCAAAAATAAAGGTCGGCATGCTTCACGCGCACCCTCTCCATAATATCATGGGCATCCTTGTCCAGAATATCCCACTCTTCGTCATTGCGTGCAAATTCTTCGGCAAACTCGCTGGCAAGCCGAGTGCCTATATCACCATCCAGAAAAGCAAAGAGGTCTTCATAGTCTTGAAGGTAGAAATCAGCATCATCCCTTATCGCAGACAATGTTTCCCTGAACTCGGCAATATCGTCTATGGCCAACAAGTTGGCCTCAAAGTCAAAATACTTACTTAAATCATACGCGGACATGAGTGTTGTTATTGTTCAAACAATGCCGCCATGTCAACAATTATCTCGTCCAGACACCCACAACCTCAGTATGCGCAGACCATATAAACTGGTCGACAATGGTTAATGATGTCAAAGCATATCCCGCGCCCTGAAGCACGCCCGCATCGCGTGCGAAGGTCTGCGGGTTGCAGGACACATATACAATTTTGGGGACGGTGCTGGCCGCAAGCTGCTCCACCTGTTCCCTCGCCCCTGCGCGCGGCGGGTCTAGCACCAAGCAATCAAAGCGCGACAGCTCATCAGCAGGCAAAGGGTTTTTAAACAGGTTACGTGCGTGCGCGGCAACACCCGCCTTTTGAAGAGCGTGGATGGAATCTTCCGCGCTATCAAAGGCTGCAACCTCACGCCCGCCCATCAAAGCCCCCGCAAAGGTGCCGTTCCCGCAAAACAAATCTGCGATGCATGACGCGTCACCTGCGCCTTCCATGACGCAGTTCACAAGCGCACGCTCGCCTTCAAAGCTTGGCTGCAAGAACGCGCATGGCGCAAGTTCTACCAACAACGAATCGAACGCTTTGATAAAAGCTTTCTCGGATAGCAGGATTTTGTAACTTTCGTAATCCCGCGCACGAAGAGATATCCGCGCCAGACCAAGGGTGCGCAGCGCGTCAGAGAGTGCCTGCTGCGCCTCCCATCCTGGTGCAACCTTGCCCGTCAATCCAATTTCGCAAACACCATCCGCGCACTGGATAAGCACATCCATTTTTGCCCCCTGTCCCGCTATCACAGGAAGATAAGGGCGAAGGCCATCCATCACGCGCCGCACATCCTCACTAACAAGCAGACAATTGGGAACATCAACAATGTTGGAAGATTTGCGTTCATGAAAGCCGATGATGGTTTTGTCTTTGGTTGTCAGTGTCGCAAAGTTGGCGCGTCTGCGCGTCGCCTGCGGCACATGGATTTGCCTGATATGGTCTGGCATAGAAATGCCTGCTTTTAGAAGGGATTCTAAAACATGGTGACGTTTAAAGGTTTGATAAAAAGCATTCCCCATATGCTGAAGCGAACAACCACCGCAAACGCCAAAATGTTGGCATGGAGCATCTACCCTGTGAGGGCTTTTCTCAACAATGCCCGCAATCTTCGCGCGTAATACGCCCTCTTTGTCTTTGTCGATGGTTGCCTCGACAACATCCGCCGTCATGGCAAGCGGCACAAAGACGGTTTCGCCACTTTGCGTTTTTGCAACTCCGTCACCGTTTGCGCCTACATCAATAATTTGAAGTGTTTCTTTCATACTGCCTTTTAACA
>CAUJHK010000145.1 GCA_963204715.1 Pseudomonadota bacterium
CATCGTGACGACCTCGTCTTGAATGGATGACGCATAGGGGGTATTGTTTTCTTGTATTAAATAAGGATTCACCCCATGCGTACCGACACACCAAAAACAATTTTCTTAAAAGATCACACCCCGCCCGCTTATTGTGTAAGCCACGTTGATTTGGATTTTCAAATTTATGATGGGCGTACGGTTGTGTGCGCCAAGACACAGTTTAAGAAAAATACGGGCGGCGCATTATTTTTGCATGGCGAGGATTTAAAACTTATCAGCCTGAAATTAAATGGCGATGATGTGAAAGCAGATATTAACGAGGCGGGCTTAACCATCAACACGCCCCTGCCCGATGAATTTACCATTGAGTGCGTGAATGAAATTTGCCCCGAAACCAACACGCGTCTTGAGGGACTTTATTGTTCTGGCGGGAATTACTGTACGCAATGCGAGGCAGAAGGCTTTCGTCGCATCACTTACTACCAAGATCGCCCCGATGTTATGGCGACGTTTAAGGTGCGGGTTGAGGCCGCAAAAGACAAATGTCCCGTATTGCTATCAAACGGTAATTTGATTGAGTCTGGTGATGTTAAAGATGGCCGTCATTATACCCTTTGGAACGACCCGACACCAAAGTCATGTTATTTATTCGCGTTGGTTGCGGGTGGGTTGGAGCACGTTCACGACACGTTTAAAACCATGTCTGGTCGCGATGTGGATTTGTATATTTACGTCCGCAAGGGCGACGAAGGCCAATGTAGCCATGCCATGGAATCCTTAAAAAAATCTATGAAATGGGATGAAGATGTCTATGGGCGTGAATATCAATATGATTTGTTTAACATTGTCGCAGTGAGTGATTTTAACATGGGCGCGATGGAAAACACATCGTTGAATATTTTCAACACGGCGTTGGTGTTGGCACACCCCGACACTGCCACGGACATGGATTTTGGACGCGTGGAAGGCGTGATTGCCCACGAATATTTCCACAACTGGACGGGCAACCGCGTAACATGTCGTGACTGGTTTCAGCTATCCTTAAAAGAAGGTTTGACGGTGTTCCGTGATCAAGAGTTTTCATCGGACATGAATTCCCGTGCATTACAACGCATTGACGATGTTCAAAGCCTGCGCCGTATGCAGTTCCCGGAAGATGCGGGGCCGCTTGCTCACCCTATTCGCCCCGATAATTATATTGAGATCAATAATTTTTACACTATGACCGTGTATGAAAAAGGCGCAGAAGTTATTCGTATGTTCCACACATTGTTGGGCGCTGATACATACCGCAAAGCCACCGATTTGTATTTTTCAAGGTTTGATGGTCAGGCCGTTACCACGGATGATTGGGCAAAATGCATGGAAGATGCGTCGGGGAAAGACTTATCGCAGTTTAAATTGTGGTACTCACAGGCTGGTACGCCAGAAGTCTCATCTAAAGGTGTTTATGATGAAAAGGCCAAGACCTATACACTAACCCTGACGCAAGACATACCAGACACACCAGGGCAAACAAACAAGAAACCGATGCACATTCCCGTTGCGGTTGGTTTGATTGGACCGAACGGTGATGATTTGCTTGAAACAAAAGTGCTTAATTTAAAAGAGCCTGCACAAACTTTTGTGTTTGAAAATATTGGTGTAAAACCAGTCCCCTCAATCCTTCGCAATTTCTCCGCGCCGATAAAGCTCACCACGAATTTATCAGATGGTGATTTGAAATTCTTAATGGTGCATGACAGTGATGGGTTTAACCGTTGGGAAGCAGGTCAGACCTACGCGCTTCGTGTTATCAATGGCTTGATTGATACGAATGTTATGAATGATGGTTTGCTATCATCCATGGAAAGCCTTCTTGATTTGGCAATAGCAAATAAGGGCGACAAGGCTTTGCTGGCAAAGGCATTATCGTTGCCTGACGTTCAAAGCGTGGCGCAGAGCCGCGATATTGTTGACCCTGATGCCATCTATGCCGCCAAAGAAAAAATATCAAAGGCATTTGCCGCGCAATGTCATGATAAATTGATAAAGGTTTATAAAGACAACATTGATGCGGGGGCATATTCTACCGCGCCCGATGCTGTTGCTAAAAGGTCATTAAAGAATGTTGTTTTATCATATTTGGATGATGTTGAATTGGCATCAAAGCAATATGAGCGTGCGAGCAATATGACAGACCGTGTCGCGGCCATGTCAGTTTTGACCCACCATGAGGGCACAGAAAAGCAAGGCGCCTTTGATGATTTCCACGCGCGATTTAAGGATTATGCGTTGGTGATTGATAAATGGTTCTCGCTACAGGCTGTTGCTATCAATGATAACGCGGTTCAAAACATAAAATCATTGGCTGGGCATAAAGATTTCACATTGAAAAACCCCAATCGCGCGCGGTCATTGTATGGCGCGTTTTCAATGAGCAATCCTGTTAAGTTTCACCAAAAAGATGGTGCGGGATATGCATTGCTAAAAAATGCGGTTATTGAATTGAATTCTATTAACCCGCAAATCGCCGCACGTCTATTGACTCCGTTAAAGGAATGGCGACGTTATACACCAGACCGTCAGGTAAAAATGAAGGAGGTGCTGGAAGATATTTTGAACGTAAAGGATTTGTCGCCCGATGTCTTTGAAATCGTCAGCAAAAGCCTTAAAGACTGAGGCCGCATTTGAAACGCTAAAATCTTTTGACGCATCTTTTGGTGTGCCTGTTTGCGGCATTGATGAGGTGGGACGTGGACCACTTTGCGGCCCAGTCGTGGCGGCGTGCGCATATATTCCGCCTGAAAATCTTTGTAATTCCGTTTGGGATTTGGTGACCGATAGCAAAAAGTTATCGGCGCAAAAACGTGATTATTTATTCGAAATTATCAAAGACCAATGCGTCTATGGCTTGGCACAGGCCTCGGCGCAGGAAATTGATGATCTTAATATTCATCATGCCACGCTTCTTGCCATGAAACGGGCGCATGAAAATATTGACGTCTGCGATTCGCTAGCCCTTATCGACGGTAAATTTGCCCCTGCTCTGCCCTGCAAAACATACACGGTTGTTAAGGGGGATTCAAAATCGCTATCCATCGCCGCCGCGTCCATTTTGGCCAAAGTCACGCGTGACCGTATGATGATGGAATTGCACACTGAATTTCCCCATTACGGGTGGGATACGAATGCGGGATACGGCACGCAGTCGCACATGAAAGGTATCGCCAAACACGGCATTACACCGCACCACCGCAAAAGCTTTGCGCCTTGCCGGGGTAACCCCTTGAACCGACTCTAAAATCTTAAGATGTTCTTATAACGTTCTGACTCCATTAAATATTTTAAATTTATAGGGTTGACGCGGACTCGACAATGAATCATGATTCGTTCCTTATTTACTCACAAATCGGGAACAAACATGGCCAAAAAATCACCCCTGAACTCCATTCTTAAAGGCGATTGCGTGGAGCAATTAAAGGCCCTTCCCAAAGGGTCTGTGGACATGATTTTTGCCGATCCGCCTTATAACCTACAACTTGGTGGTGAGCTGACCCGTCCAAATAATTCTAAGGTGGATGCCTGTGATGATGATTGGGACAAGTTTGATTCGCTCAAAACCTATGATGATTTTACGCGCAAATGGCTGTCGGCGGCGCGTGATACATTGACCGACGATGGATGTATTTGGGTGATTGGTAGTTACCACAATATTTTTCGTCTTGGGTATATCCTCCAAGACCTTGGCTATTGGATTTTGAACGACATTATTTGGCGTAAATCGAACCCTATGCCCAATTTTAAGGGCAAGCGTTTTACGAATGCGCATGAAACAATGATTTGGGCCGCAAAATCAAAAGATTCAAAATATCGTTTTAATTATGATTCCATGAAGGCGATGAACGAAGATTTGCAAATGCGATCAGACTGGTTCATCCCGCTTTGCACAGGGTCTGAGCGCCTGAAGAATGATGAAGGCATAAAACTTCATCCCACGCAAAAGCCAGAAGCCCTGTTGCAGCGTGTGATTTTATCATCCACCAAACCTGGTGATGTTGTTCTTGATCCTTTCTTTGGGACAGGCACCACGGGCGCGGTTGCCAAAAAATTGGGTCGTCAGTGGATTGGGATTGAACGCGAAGATGAATATATCAAATATGCGCAAAAACGCATCAACTCCGCCGAGGCATGCGCGCAAGACACCATCACGTTAGCGAACAAGCGCGAGGAAATGCGCATTCCCTTTGGCTGGTTGCTGGAACATGGGTATTTAAAGCCTGGCGCGGAGTTGACGGATGCAAAAGGAAAGCTGGCTGCGAAGGTGCATGCGGACGGTAACGTCATCATGGGCAATCATCGTGGGTCTATCCATAAGGTAGGCGCGCTTGTGCAAAACGCCCCCTCTTGCAATGGCTGGACATACTGGCACGTCAAGCGAAACGGCAAGAATGTTCCCATTGATGATATGCGTCGTGAACTGCGCGCACAAATTGAGGGCGTTTCCACCTCTTCTGGAAGTGCGACAATCCAATAATGTTTTGCTGTCCTTTTAAAAAAAAGACCCATCACAAAAACAAAATTTTTATCCGCGACTTTGTTGTTGAAATGGAGATAGGTGTTAACGAGAGTGAAAAAGGCAAAAAGCAACGTGTTGTTATCAACGTAAGTGTTGTTCCCAAAACATGGCCCAGTCTTTCGCGTGATAATATCGCGGACACGGTTTCCTATGATGACATCGTTAAGATCATTCAAGAAATATCATCGCGCGGACATATACATCTGGTTGAAACCGTTGCAGAGAAAATTGCCCAAAGCTGCCTTAACGCACTGCCAGTGCGAAGGGTCAATGTAAAGGTTGAGAAGCCTGATATTTATGGCTTTGCCATACCTGGTGTAGAAATAACACGCTGTTAAGGGGATGGCGCAAAACCTGTCAGAAGAGCGCCTGATGCGGGCACGCTGCTTTGTGGCACGGACGCCGTTGGGGTAGCCGGCATGGATTCAAAAGAGGCAATGTTTTTATCATTAAATCCATCGCTGTTCATGCTGACCAGCAGGTTCTTGTGATCGCCATCTTCAAATATCTCATATCCGTCAATTTTACCGTTCATGACCGCATAAACCTCACCATAGCTACCGCTTAAATTTCCGTCGTATTGTGTGAAGTTTACCCGAATTCTAAGATATGCCCTTCTTCTGGGGTCTTCCTTTTTTCTTAAAATAAATGCCTGTGCAACGTGTTCATCTAGCTTTACGAAGTCCATGTTGAAAGGTTTTTCAAGCAGGATAATAACGCTTTTGGGATAGCTTTTTGGCATCTCTCTGTCTGAACAATCAGGGTTTCTGTTGTGCGTGCTTTTGACGTGTATTATTTTTGAGTTTTCAAACCCTGTGTTATTGATAACTTCAAATCCGCCCTTGTCCATGTTGTATTTTCCAAGGTTAAGCTCAAGCGTGAATTGGTAATTCAAGGGAAAATTTTCTTTTTCTTTTTCGAGATATGACTTCATGGATTTTACAATTTTTCGCCACTCGATATCATCGCCATAAAAGCCTTTGTAAATTTTACAGTCATTAATCTTGATAAAGCTTTCGATGGAAGACTCATCCTCTGTGTCAAAAGCACCCAGCCGCCAGTATAGTTTGGAGAGGTTTTCAAGGTTTGAAATGTTATATTGCCCCGCATACTCATCTTTCATAACGGTCATTTCCTGCACAATGTCATCAGGAATAGACTGGTTGAGGTTCAGGTTTTTGATTTGCGAGGGGGCTGGCGTTAACTGCGGTGTTTGGGCGAAAGTAATGCGTCCCGCACATAGAGCCAGGCAACCAAAAGCCAGAATAAAAAAACGTATGGTGTTCATATCTATTACCCTTTTGAATTATAATGCTTTTGACCAAGCGCTACAAATTCAAACAAACTGTTTAAAGGCCTTTTTAAACAAGGTAGGCAAACCTAGCTCTCCCGCTTTGTCTATTGTGACCCAAAAATAATCTTTGTCAAAGCTTGCCATGCTCTTCTCTAGTCTGGCTTTAACCCCCACAAGCTCCAAATCAAAATGGGTAAAGCTATGCATTACCTTTATTTTCGTTGGTTTTGGTGTCATTTTTATGGGGAGGTGCGGCTTTTTTGTGTCTTTTTCAACCCATAATGATGTGGGAAGGCCAATAGTGCCGCCGAGCATTCCTTTTTCTACGCGACGTTCAAACAAAATTTCGTTGTTTTCATTGGTAATCCAGTACACAAAGCCATGTTTCTGAGGTTTTATGCCTTTTGCTATGCGTATGGGAAGTTTTTCAGGTTCCCCCGCTTTGCGGCCATCGCAAAATGTCTGCACTGGGCATACCCCGCATTTGGGTGATTGGGGCGTGCAGATGGTTGCTCCTAAGTCCATCAAGCTTTGCGCATAATCCCCTGCCCGATTTTTCTCACCGTCCGCCATGTTTTCGGCGAGCTCTTTAAGGAGAGGTTTCGAGTCTGGCACAGGAGCTTGCACATTAAAAATACGAGCCATCACACGTTCTACGTTTCCGTCCACTACATTGGCAGGCTTGTTGAAGGCAATGGCCATAATGGCGGCGGCTGTATAATCACCAATGCCAGGTAGTTTTTTGAGGTCTTGAGCGTTGTCAGGAAAGACACCCTTATAGTC
>CAUJHK010000146.1 GCA_963204715.1 Pseudomonadota bacterium
GTTACCTTTTGCATGATGCCAACCATGGCATCCAGAGGGTTTGTAATCACAATAACAAAAGCATTGGGCGCATATTTCTTAATGCCCTCGCCAGCCGTTTTGATAATGCCTGAGTTGATACCAATCAAATCATCGCGGCTCATACCTGGTTTGCGCGGAACACCCGCCGTTACAATAACGACATCGCTTCCTTGTAACGCTTCATAAGAATTGCTGCCCGTCATTTTGGCATCAAACATTTCAACAGGCGCTGATTCTGCAATATCCAGCCCTTTTCCTTGGGGAATGCCTTCGGCAATATCCACCAGAACAATGTCACCAAGTTCCTTCAAACCCGCAAGATGCGCCAGCGTTCCGCCTATCATCCCTGCGCCCACCAAACCAATTTTTGCCCGTGCCATAGTGTTTTCTCCTTTATATACACAATGGAATCAATAAATTCGCGGATATCATACTCCTTAAAAGATTAATGCCCAATGAAGAATTCCAAGAGTATTCATTTTATGGAATTCCTATCACCTCAAGCTGCCATTGAAGCTCTGATGCGGGCATGGGATAGTCCGAGCCGCCGCGCGGATAAATAAGGCTTGCATGAGGTACACGGCCAAAATATTGCTGTAATGTTAAAGCAAGGCGGGCAGAATATCCACAGTGCCAGCATATCGCGCAGATGGCTTTTGGGGCACGCACATCAAAAACTTTTTGTATGTTGGATAATTTGGTGCGTGCCATAAGCGCAAGACACGCCAAAACAAAGTCCTTGTCGCGCATAATGACGGCATCAATCAAAACATCTTCTGTAATGGCGCGGGCATCAAACATTTTTTGGGCGCGCTCAAGCGGATCAGACGCATTGATAGATTTACGCTTTTCTTCTTCAAAGTCCATTCTACGCTGAATGATGGTTGAAATTTCTGCGATGGTCGCCCTGTCAAGATCACTGCGCTCTACCAGAATCTTTTTAATGGATTTATCAACATAGGCGGCCAGTTTTTGCGCCATGAGAGGCGGAAGCGTTTTGCGCGAGGCTATGGGCTTGTGCCATTCAGGATATTCACGCGCGCGCTCTACTATCACTTCCAAAAGGTTTGGCGTTATCTGCGCGCCTTCGTTGGACAAAAGTATAACGCCCGCCCGTGCATTGCCCGTGTCTATCACTGCTTCCGACACCTGTGCACTGACGGTTTGGCGCCCCGCAATGGCCTCTGCCGCCCAGTTAGAGGGATGGGATTTTAGAATCTCCAGTAAATCCTTGTCTGGCACCGCCATGCAAAAACGCAAAATAGGTTCTGATACCTCCCGCGCCAGGTCTTTGGCAAGCTGCGCGGCCAACTCTGGCGGCGTCTTAGCATAGTCTTTTAAAGTTTCAGACAAAGCCTTTCGCACTTTCAAAACCTCATCCAGCGCGAGCATGCCCAAAGACTGCACGGCGTAAGCATAAAGCTGTCCATACCCGTCTTCATTCAGGCGCGGCAGAATCTTGACAAGACGATGCGCCATGGCAAGGCGAATATCTGCCTCCTTGTCCTTTGATAAAAACATGCCAGCCTGAACAGGCGTAGAAGGATTATCTGCCACTTTTTTGCGTACTTTTTTGGATGGGTCGTTTTGCGCCAGATAATAAAGAATTTCTTGGGATGTGCGCTCATCAGCGGCAAGCGCAAGGCGTTGCTTTTCTGATCCCTCGCGGGCAATTCTCTTTTCGTCACGATCCAGACGGCGGGGGCTTTCAGATGATTTAAAAAACCCGAACAGCCCCATCACGCCCCCACAGTGTAAGAGGATGATTGCATTTCATTTAAACGGGATATGATTCTATCAAATTCAAAGGTATAATCATGGCCGTAATAAATTTTATCGGGTGATGTTTCCGCCGTAATGATAACGCGTTTACGCATATCATATAAAACATCAATCAACGTCATCAACCGTTTGGTTTCATTGTTTCTGTCATACCCCATTTTAGGGATGTTCTCTATAAACACCGTATGAAACATCTCACCAATTTTTAAATAATCTTCTGCCCCGTATGGTTTTTCGCACAGCTGCGCAAAGGTAAACCGCGCCACACCGCCCGCCGTGCGCACAGGGATATCTCGTCCCTTCACACGCACAACCATGTCTTCTTCAGGTTTGCGGTCTGATAATTTTTGGAAAAACAAATCAACCTTCGCCTTTGTCTGGGCATTCAAGGGGTAGATATAGGTTTCCAAATCCTTGATAACCTCACTTCGATAATCTGTTGGACTATCCAGATGCACAACGGCCATCTGCGTTTTTATAAGTTCAATAAAAGGTAGAAATCTATCACGCTGCAGGCCGCCCTCATAAAGCCTGTCAGGCACCCAGTTGCTGGTCGCGACAACCACAACACCATACACTATCAACGCCGAAAACAGGCGGGACAAAATCATGGCATCGGCCACATCGGTCACATGAAACTCATCAAAGCACAAAACCTTTGTCTGGGCGGCAACATGCTTGGCATAGGCGGGCAGCAGATTATCCACCGCCTTGCCGCCACGTTTGGCATGAAGCCAGTCATGTGTTTCAATCATAAAAGCATGAAAATGAACGCGGCGTTTTTTAATGGTCATGGGCAGGTTGGCAAAAAATAAATCCATCAACATGGATTTTCCACGGCCCACGCCGCCATAAATATAAACGCCTTTTGCATTTATCGATTTTTGAAATATTTTTTTCTTGGCGACAAGGCTTTCTTGCAAATCCGACAGCACCTGCACCGCCGCATCTTGGTGGGTATCTTGCGTGATTAATCCATCACTTATCTTTTGCTTATAAACATTGAACAAACTACGCATGGCGCGACTTTTCTATACGTGACACCAAGAAAATGGAGAGCTCATAAAGCCCCATAATGGGTATCGCGAGCGCTATCTGGCTAAACACATCAGGCGGGGTGATAATGGCGGCCACCGTAAAAATCGCGACAATGGCGTATTTGCGTGACTTACGCAGTATGTCCGCCCCCACAATGCCCGCATGCGCAAGCAAGGACAAAAGCACGGGCAATTGAAAGCACAGCCCAAAGGCGAATATCAATGTCATGACAAGATCAAGATATTCACCCACGCGGGCTTCTAATTGAATAGGCAAGGCTGTTTCAGACGCAGTGCTTTGAAAGCTTAAAAAGAATGGCCATGCGGCAGGGATCACCACATAATAGACCATCGCGCCGCCAATAAAAAACAACAAAGGCGTGGCCACCAGATATGGAAGAAATATTTTCTTTTCGTTTTTATAAAGGCCAGGTGCGACGAACATCCATATCTGTGACAAGATAATAGGGAATGTTAAAAAACACCCTGCAAAAAACGTCACGCGCAGATAGGTAAAAAAGGCTTCGGTCAGACCTGTATAAATAAGACGGTTTGTGCCGCCCGCACCACCCATGGCGGTTGCGAGGGGCTTTACCAAAAACCCGTAAATATGTTCTTTGAAAACCCAGCAGATGAGCATGCCAAGCACCATGGCCGCAACGCTCCACAGGACGCGGCGGCGAAGTTCGGTGATGTGCCCTGAGAGTGCCTGCATGGCTTCATCGCGCGGGGTCATGGCTTTGACTCTTCTTTGGGGGCTTGTTCATGCTCTTCATCAAGCGATTTTTCATCGGCAATTTTTTGTTCATTGCGCGGCGCTTCGAAATTCACACCCTTGCGCAATTCTTCAATGTCACCCGCCCGAAGCAGGTCATCAAATTGTTGGCTCATTGCAAATTTTATATACTGGATACGGCGGAAAAAACGCCCCACTTGATATAAAATATTGGGAATGTCTTTTGGCCCGATGACCAAAACGGCAATCACAAGAACAAGCAAAAGTTCTGGCCAGCTAATGCCAAACATCAGATACCCCCCACAGTGTCATGCCCGCCTTGTGCGGACATCCAGACCCCCGCATAAAGCGGGGGTGACATTCGGGAAAAAACAATGACATTTTATTCCTGCTTATCGTCTATTTTTTTGGGCGCGGCATCATCATCTGCCAAGCCTTTTTTAAAGCTTTTGATACCCTTGGCAATGTCTTCCATCATGCGCGGCACACGTCCCGCGCCAAACAGCAAGAAAATCACCAATACAACGACCAGTATGTGCCAGATGCTTAATCCCATTTTTTATTCCTTTCTATCGTTTCCCTCTCCCCACGGGAGAGGGTCAGGGTGAGGGACTTAAAACAAATGAGCGGCTAGAAGCCCCTCACCTAAATCCTCTCCCAATGGGAGAGGACTTTTATTTTTATTCCTCTTCGTCGTAACCTTTGAATTCATCCTCATCCGAGGCCACCTCATCCTTGACACCAGACAACACTTCGGCGGCACTGACATCACCGCTATCGAATAAGTCCCCTGAATCAGGCACCGTGTCAATGGCGGGGCGTTTATCAAGCAATCCTGCCGCCTTTAAATCTTCCAGTCCTGGCAATTCCATAAGGGATGATAAACCGAAATGCCCCAGAAAATCATTGGTGGAATGCCATGTCAGCGGGCGCCCGGGGGTTTCACGGCGCTTGCCGGGCTTCACCCACCCCATTTCCAAAAGCTGGTCAATCGTGCCCTTGTGCGTGGCGACACCGCGAATATTTTCAATCTCCGCCCGCGTGATGGGTTGGTGGTACGCAATCACAGCCATAGTTTCCAATGCTGCGCGGGATAATTTTCGCTCCACCTGTTTTTCGATGGTCAATGATGATGCCACATCAACGGACGTGCGAAACGCATACGCGCCATTAATGTCCACCAAATTAACCCCGCGCCCATCATACATGGCACGCAGGTCAGAAAGCAGAACATTCAAATCTGCCTCCACAGGCAGGCGTTCATGAATCGCCTGCGGCGTCATCGGGCTTGGCGATGCAAACAACATCGCCTCTAATATTTTCAGACTTTCAGTTTGTTGTTGTGTCATCATTAAGCTCCTTGAGCGTTCACATCACTTGTTTCATTTATTTTCTTCAGACGAATAGCACCCAACAACCCGCCGCCAAAAATCAAAATATAGAAAACTGAATTAGTAATTCCGTCTCCGATATCACGGGTTACGGCCATGTTCTTAATTATACTAAAAACAACCAAGAAAAACATGATTGCCGCGGGAAGCACTGACTTTTTCAAATACAGCCACAAAGCTAAACCCACAAAAATTAAAAATTGAGAAACAATATATCTCTCTAAAAAAAACTCATACGGAATTTTTTCCCATGAACCTGATAACGAACGCGCAAAAAAAAGAAAACCCACAAAAGGCACTATTCCCACAATAAGCCCAAAAACACAGGCCATATTAATTAAACCAAGCGCTTCCTTTCGTGGATCTTTTGCCTCGAATTTTTTTAGGATTTTAAATATATCCGTGAAAGACTTACGCGCATTTTCTTTTTTCTCTGTAATCATTCGGGGTAAATCACTCATCGTTATTTCCCTCTCTTGCTTTATCTGACGCATCCTCAATCGCGGGTCTATTCGCCGTGCGTAAATATATGGGCCTGAACAATCCATCCTGGCGGATTTCAATCTTGCCCTGCTTGGCAAGCTCCAGCCCCGCCGTCAATGTCGAGGCCAAAGAGGAGCGAAGACGCAACGGGTCTGTCACGTTTTCGGGCAAGAAGCTTTGCAGCGTCGTCCAGACTGAAAATGGCCCAGACTTTGGCAAATTGCCAAGCATTTTGGACATACGCTCAATCGCCTCTTCCATGGTCATCACGTTGAAGACGGGAAGTTCATAATTTGATTCTTCCGCGCGACGGCGAATGTCACCATAGGCCTTTAACAAATCATAGAGCGTGTCTTTATAGGTTGCATTGAAAGATGTTTTTAAACCTTCTGGCTCTCCACGCGCAAAAATACCAATGCCAAGCTGTGGCCGCGCCATCAGCATATCAACGCATTTGCGCATAGCCTCCAAGCGGCGCAACTGAAAGGCCAAAGCTTCGGCCATGGCCTCGCCCGAAGGCTCTCCCGTGTCATCTTTTTCTTTTGGCAACAACAGGCGTGATTTTAAATACGCCAGCCACGCGGCCATGACGAGGTATTCCGCCGCCAGATCAAGGCGTAAATCTTTAGCGCGTTCAATAAAGTCAAGATATTGGCGGGCGAGCTGAAGGATGGAAATTTCGCGTAAATCCACTTTCTGGTTGCGTGCCATTTCGAGCAACACATCAATCGGCCCTTCAAACCCATCAATGTTGAGCAGCAACGCATCTACATCTTGCGCCCCTTCGGGCGGCAAAAGATCGGTGTAATCCCTAGGTGGGTCTTCTTCGAAGGCTGCTTGCATTGTAACGCTTTATACTATCCTCACGCAAAGGCGGGCAAGCCTTTGCAATATCTTCCATTTCATTCAAATGACCTGCGCAATATAGCGCGATATCCATGCCCGCTTCCAGCGTTTTGACCACTCTATCCGCAGGCAATCCATAACAGGCCAGCGCATTCATGCACAGATCATCGGACACCAATAAGCCATTGAATCCCAATACATTACGGATGACATCCACAACCTTATCCGATGTGGATGCGGGGTGGACATCATCAATGGCCGTATAAACAATGTGCGAGACCATGCCCCAGATATGTGCGGCCTTCGGGCTTTTCATCACATCGCGAAAGGGTTTGAAGTCAATATTTTTAAGCTCATTCAAGCTGGCCGACACCACGGGAAGGTCATAGTGCGAATCAAGCGATGAGCGCCCCTGCCCAGGCATGTGTTTGACAACGGGGGTTATGCCGCAATCAATAAAGGTTTCGCACACCACGCGCCCCATACGCCCCACCACACCGGGATTGTTTGAAAAGGCGCGGTTGCCAATGGCGGCGTGTGTGTCTTCAAACAAAACATCCAGCACGGGCGCGCAGTCCACATCAATGCCCACATCATTCAAATCTGCCGCTATGCCGCGAATAACGCCTTCCAGCGCGGCATCATCATTCGCATCGCCCAAATCTTTCATGGAAGGGTAATCAGTCCAGTGCGGGGGACGCATACGGCGCACGCGCCCGCCTTCTTGATCAATCAATATCGGGCAATGCCAACCAACAGAATCACGGACATCTTCGCAAAGCTTTTTGAGCTGCGCAGGGTCTTCGACATTACGACCAAAGAAAATAAAACCAAGTGGCTGGAACGATTTAAAGAACGCAGATTCTTCTTTTAGCAACGCAAGGCCAGAGCAGGACAGAATGACGGGGTTGGTGTTTTTATTCATGATCCCAAAGCTACTATGCCCGCACAAGGCGGGCATAATGAAAAATACTGTTCGTTCACGGGTTTATTTTGCCACGACCAGACAAGACCCACCCGAAGATTTAATGGAGCCACAAATGGACGCAGCAGAATCTTTCGACATGGGACCAGCCTGAATGCGGTAGAACGTACCCTTTGCACCAAGATCAGCCTTTTGCGTGCGGTAATCCACGCCAGACAGGCCAGAATATTTTGCCTGCATCTTTTTATATTCGGATGCCGCACCTGAATTGTCCTTCACGGATGCAAGCTGAACAAAATAGCCCCCAGGTGTCACAGCCTTGGCAGCGGTTGTCCCTGCGGCAGGTTCTGTTTTTTCAACCTTTTTGGTTTCAATTTCCGCCGTTTTCACAGGCTCAACCTTTTTCGGGGCATCCGCAACACCAATGGCTTCTTTGACCAGGGCATTATCAGACGGGGCTTCCACAGCCTCCACTTTTTTCATGGAATCAAGCGTTGATTCAACCTCACCGCCTTTTAAGTCTGCAATAGTCTTTGCTTCATCCTGACCTTCCGTCCCAGGCGCTTTCACGGCATTTTCATCCGTCTTCAAGCCAGCAAACATTTCTTCTTTGGATACGGGAGATTCGGATGAAGAATCATCCGCCAGAATATTTTCAACGCCAGTATCTTCGGAATCCGCCGAAGAGAAAACTGTGGAATCACGATAAGGGATTTCCATGCCGCCTGGGTCATCCGGTGCGGATTTATAATCCCCCGCATCCGCGCGCACAATTGGCACACTCTGCCCTTCTTGCGCACCATCGCCTGAGAAACTATCCCAGACAATAAGCCCCAGAACCAGCACAGCCGCCGCAACCGACACCATCGCAAACTCGCGTCTGCGGTGTGAAATTATACCAAAGACCTGGTCGAAAAAACCGTCCTGATCCGCCTCGTCAAAATCATCATATTTTTTAGCCATGATGGGAGGATATGAAAAAACATGGGGCCTGTAAAGCAGGATATTGGTTAATATTCACCGATGGTTACTTATCCCAGTAAATATCGAAGAGCTTTTCATGCTCGCGAATCGCGTAACGGTCGGTCATGCCTGCGATATAGTCACAAACAATGCGCGCCCGCGCGGTATCATCCACCATGCCCCCCACATCTTCAACACGGGTTTGCCAGTGTTCGGGCAAAAGCTGGTAACGGGCCATAAATGCATCAAACAATTCCCTGACCACACGCTCCGCCTTCAGGCGCACGCGCATGACGGTGTAATGGCGATACATCCTATCAAACAAAAAGGCGCGGAGCTCATCCACCTTTTCTTCCATGGCGGGCGAAAAGGCGACCATAGCCTGTTTTGCCGCCCTGACATCATCCACGCTTTGTGGTTTTAAGACAGACAAACGTCTGTTTGATTCCGCCAAAACATCCGTGACCATAGCGCCTATCATCTCGCGAATGGATTCTTGCACCAGATAATGTTCAGCTATGTCAGGGTATAGTTTTTTCACATCCGCTATCACGTCGCGAAGCAACGTCACCCCTTCCAAATCCTTTAGGGTGAACATCCCAGCGCGAAGGCCGTCTTCCACATCATGGTTGTTATAGGCAATATCATCGGCCAGCGCGGCGCACTGTGCCTCAACCGACGCATAGGTATCAAGACGCAAATCTGTTTGCTTTTGCACTTCTGCCAAAGTCGTGGGCAGTTTTTTATTTTCCAGCGGGCCGTTATGTTTGACAACGCCCTCCAGCGTTTCCCATGTCAGGTTCAGCCCCTGCCAGCGGTGATATTTACGCTCCAGCTTCGTGAGCACACGCAAAGACTGGTCATTATGTTCAAACCCGCCATAGGGGCCCATACACTCTTCCAAAACCTCTTCGCCCGTGTGGGCAAAAGGTGTGTGACCAAGGTCATGCGATAACGCAATCGCTTCGGCCAAATCTTCGTTCACATAAAGCGCACGCGCCAAAGAGCGGGTAATTTGCGAAACCTCAATGGTGTGCGACAGACGCGTCCTGTAATGATCACCCTCATGGTAAACAAACACCTGTGTTTTATATTTCAAGCGGCGAAAGGCCGAAGAATGGATAATGCGGTCGCGATCACGTTGAAAGGGCGTGCGGGTTTTGCTCTCCCCCTCATCGAATATCCGCCCCTTGGTCTGGTCAGGGCGGCAGGCATACGCAGCCAAAGGCAACGCGCAATAATTATAAGAAGCTGTTGATGTATCTGTCATATTTTGCATTTAAGCATGGTTTTTTGTAAATGTCATCAAGTGGGCGGAAAATGGTTAATGTTGGTGGACTAAGTCCACTTTTTTTTGAATTTTTAAACCACGGCGCGCACAGAGTTTTTTAAACGCGAAGGAGCGAAGATACGAAGAATTCCACACGTCATGGCGAAGCCTTTTAAGGCTTTTCTGGATTGCTTCGTCACGATGTTCCTCGCAATGACGAGAGAAAAACTTCGTATCTTCGCTCCTTCGCGTTTAAATAATTTTAAGGCCAAAAAAACAGGCTTCTTGATTAATTTAAGCCACAACACATATAATGGGGCATGACCATAACCCTCACCGACGCCCTGATAAAGCGCATAAAATTTCTGACCGAGCAGGACGGAAAGCCCGACTTAAAGCTCCGCATTATCGTTGATGGCGGCGGATGTCAGGGATTTGAGTATAAGTTCTCGCTGGATTCCACCATCACCGCGGACGACGAAGTGTTTGAGCGTGACGGTGCAGGCGTCATTATCGACGATGTATCCCTGCCCTTTATGAAGGGCGCGGTTATTGATTACACTGATGATTTAATCGGCGCGCATTTTAAAATAACCAACCCGAACGCCACATCATCATGTGGGTGCGGGACGTCGTTCTCCGTTTAATTATTTACCGTAATATCGAATCTCTTAGTTCGTTTGTATAAATTATACGTTTTTCTACCATACCATCGCGCCCTCTGATAAAAACTTTGCTTTATGGCCATAATCATCCCAAGATTCAAAATATCTGCCCCAGTCTTTACAATGCTAATGGCCTTGTATTTTACGTTTGTTTTAAACATTACGTTCTGGCGAAAAATGATGGCCGCCATAGACGCCGAGCAGGCCGTGCCAGCCCTGTTTACGGCCTCTTTGCCCATAGCCATGGTGGCGGCATTTTTTTTAATTTTCAGTGTCTTCTCATTTCTGCGTCTTGAAAAAATTATTTTCCCTTTGTTAATCCCGCTATCAGCGGCGGCAAATTTTTCTATGCTGACATACGGCATCCTCATTGATAACAACATGGTAGCCAACATCATGGAAACCACGCACACCGAGGCTTCCAGCTATTTAAACCTTGCCTTTGCCAGTTGGTTTTTGGCCACGGGCGTTCTGCCCGTCATTCTTATTTTTATGGCGCGCATTGAACGCCCCGCCTTTAAAAAAGACAGCGTGCAAAAAATTTTGGCCTTTGGCGCTGCCGCTATGGTGATGCTGGGTATAGGTGCCTTATATTCAGTTGAGTACATGACCGTCATGCGCAACAACAAGGGGATAGAAAAAAGCGTTGTGCCAACCTATTTCATCTCCAGCACTTACAAATATTTCAGCCGCAAATATATCAATGATAAAATTCCATTCACCCAAATTGGCCAAGATGCTGTTCATGCCCCCACACCCGCAAAGGCAAAAAAAGACGTTATGATCTTTGTCTTGGGGGAAACAGCGCGCGCGCAAAACTATGAGCTAAACGGCTATAACCGCCCCACCAACAAATATACCAAAGATTTGGGCATCCTATCCTTTCAGGATGTATCCTCTTGCGGAACGGCCACAGCCGTGTCTGTGCCTTGCATGTTTTCATTTATGGGGCGCAAGGAGTACAAAGAGAACATTGCCAAAAAGCAAAGCAATGTCATGGACATTTTATCCAGCGTGGGTTTGGACACACTCTGGATAGAAAACGATGAGGGGTGCAAAGATGTATGCCTTCGTATCCCCACCATCATTTCGGACAAAAGTGTTAAACCCTATTGTGATGGTAATATCTGCCGCGATGATGCTTTGTTAAAAGATATGGATTTTCACATACAATCTATGGCCGACAACGGCGGTGTGATTGTTGTTCATATCATGGGTAGCCATGGCCCCACATATTATAAAAGATATCCTCAAGAGATGGCGGCCTTTAAGCCCGACTGCCCTCGCAGCGATATCCAGAACTGCCAGCTTGATGAAATTGTTAACACCTATGACAACACCATATTGTTTACGGATTTTATTATTTCCGAAATTATAAAAGCGCTAAAAGCCCGCGAGGCAGACATAAACCCCGCCCTTATATATATGTCAGACCATGGCGAATCTTTGGGCGAGAACGGAATTTATCTGCATGGTATGCCCTACGCCATTGCCCCCAAAGAGCAAACCCATGTGCCATTGATGGTGTGGGTAGGAGAAAGTGCCGCGAAGGCGAAAGGCCTGAGCATGGCCTGCCTTCAAAAAAATGCCGCGAGCGGCACATATTCGCATGACTTTTTGTCCCATTCCTTGCTAGGCTTTATGGACGTTTCCACCAATCTCTACAAACCAGAGCTTGACCTGTTTAAGACTTGCAGACAATGAAAATTGCCACATGGAATGTAAACTCTATCAAAGCGCGCTTAAGCCATGTGCAGGGCTGGCTTGCCGCGCACCAGCCTGACTTTCTATTTTTACAAGAATTAAAGGGGCTGGACTTCCCCAATGATGCTTTTGAAGGGTACAAGACCCATGCGGTTGGCCAAAAGGCCTATAACGGCGTTGCGGTTCTGGCAAAATC
>CAUJHK010000147.1 GCA_963204715.1 Pseudomonadota bacterium
GCCCTGATCAAAGAACATGGAGCGTTCGCGTTGAACCATATCAAGGTAGCGCTCGCGCCCCTCGCTTGCACGCTGGCGACGTCTGTCTGACCAGCGCCGCTCAATTCCTGAAGGTGGTGTTGCGTTGGAGTTTTTACGTCGGTCACCGTCACGGCGATCGGAAAGATTTTGCTGTGAATCAGGTGCTTGTGGCGTTTGCGTTGTTGAATCGTTCTCGCTCATTCTGACCAATCATGTTTAAGGCGTCGTGGTAACAGAGCTACTCGTAGAAGCGGCTCCTGATTGTCCACTCCCTGAATTTGATTGTGCGTCAAGAAGGTTAAGAGAAGATAAAGATTTATCAAACAAGAGCAGGACTTTTTGATTGCCGTTCTTGAATTCTATGGCACTATCTCGCATTGATATTTTCCATAGAACTCCGCCAATAACAGTTTGTTCTCCATCAAAGACAACACGGCTTCCCCCAGGCCCGGAAATGATAGCCCGGTTTTTAGAAAAAGAGGTGATGTTATACCCATCCAGAGTCCCGCGCACATCCATCTGCGGAATAGCCTGAACCCCTGCGATGGACTCCTCTTTGGAATAGCCATCAATAGAATCATCGGCTGCGGGCTTTGATTTCTTTGAAGCCTTTGATTTGGACGATCCCGCTTTCGCACCGCCCTCATCATCAATATCAATGTCTGACAAAGTCAACGGCTTGATGTTTCCTATGATCTCATCGCCCGCATAGCCGCCGCCAATCATGATGGGTTTTTTGTCTTTGTTAATGGCTTTTGTGGCCGTGCCACGCAAAGGCATCACCAAAATACCGCGCGCGCCTGTATGCGAAATTTGCACATCATCCACAATAGAGCCCTCGCGCACAGGCTCCCAAGTCAGGGTCAGCCCGCAGGCCTCAAGCGGCGTCAGAACGCTTCCTCTGCGGCAACCCGTATTTTCAATGCGCACGCCATTTTCGCGGTTGGACATTTTAATGCTTGTCAAAGTCAACGGCACATCGCCCGTATTGACCAAAGACACCGTGATGGAAGAGCTTTGGGCAATACCAGCGCCAAAATCAATTTCATCTTGCGATGACACCAGCAAACCTTTGCCCGGGACAGCCTGTGGAAAGACTTTTGCAACCTCTGCTTCAATAGGTTTGTAGCTTCCCGTTAGTTCAATGGTCGTGATTTCAGTAGCACCGTCATGACGCACAATCATTGTACCTGTGGATGGGCCGCGCTGCGCCGGCGTCCACGTCACAGACGCCACGCAGGCCGCGCCTGTTTTCAATTCCTTGCAGTTGGAATTCACGGAATAGCCAGACTGGCTACCCGCTTCTATTTCTATGTCTTCAATATTTATTGTTTTTGATGTCTTGTTTCGCAAAACAACAGCCTTCACCTGCGAGCGGCTCTCTTCCAGATCCCCAAACTCAAGAGAGGCAGGAATAGCCTCCACATCACTGATAAGGTCTGTTGCATTATCACCTGAACTAACCACATTTCCGTTGATGGTGGTCGTCAAAAGTTTTGAACGACCGTCGTGACGGACAAGCATTTCTATGCGGTAGCTACCTTGCTGCAACCCTTTAACCAAAACCGAGACAGCACAAATTTGCCCTGGGCTGACCGTGTCGTTGGAACACTGGTTTTCCCCTATAGAGGCCATAATGTTTGATGAAGGATAGAGTTTTATCTCCCCCGTTTTTAAAGGCTTGGAATCATCGTTGCGAAACAGCACCACCACCTGCGCGGATGAGCCTAGAGAAACATCCCCCGCCTCTGTCTTGTCATTCACTGTTCTAAAATCACCACCTTGCACGCCGCCGCGACCACCTGGGTCATCAAACGCACTTTGCGCGTGCGCGCTTGCAACTACTCCCAAAAGGATGCAGACAGCAAGAAGTCCAGCTCTGTAATAATTTTTTAAAAACATGTTTTTATATGAACAATACCTGTGAACAAGGTTGGGATAAGTCTGGTGAATCATAGTATGACTGAAAAAAACCTATGAAAACAGCCTGAAGATACAATTAGTTGCCTCTAAAGACCAGATAACCCTTCCTTATGTCAATTTTTGGGGTTGGAGTAGTCAAAAGTTTGGTATGACCCAGAATCATTTCCATCATTCTCAAGAGTCTTTTGGGCGGGCGGCGGCAGATCAAAGGGGGATTGAGCAGCCTGCGCTTTTGCATCGTCTTGAGCTGATTTCAAAACCGCCTGCGACGCCTGTTTCGCCCTTCCGGAATAGCTGTCCTTGGAAACCATGCCAGAACCAAGACGGAAACGCGAAGAGTCATCACCCGAAGCACTGGGCTGGGGAGCGGCGGACACTTGCGGCGTCATTACGGACGGCATAGGAGGAGAAGATGTTTTTGAAGGCGCGCTCGGAACACCAACAGAGGACTTCGTTGCATTTGCACTGGATGGCAGCAAGGGCACAGGATCAGCCTTCGTTGCTGCCATAGATGGGGGCGCAACAAGCACGCCCTCTTTTGATGGCGTCATGCTGACAACAGGCTCCTCATCAGGCATTTTTGTAAAAGAATCTTTTGGTGCCAGCACGGGCTTGTCTGTTACAGCATCTTTTGAGGCGGGAATATTTTTGTATTCGGAGGAATCTAACTCCGTCTTCGCAGACACTTTATCAACGCCCGCACCCTCAACCTTATGTTTTTTCATGGCGTAATCAACATAGCGCTTGTCGTTGGCGGCCGTGTACACAACAACGCGCGGACGCAACAATATAACCAGCTCAAGATTATCCGCTTCCGCCGTGCGGCTGTCTGGTATGACAGGCTCCATAAGCCCAAGCCCACGCTTGTCAAAGTTATCCCCCTCACGCACCAGACCCGCAATCAAAAGAGAATCGCCCGGACGCACACGAATTTGTGTTGCAAGCTGACGCTCTGATGTCTGGGGAAGCTGTATTGTTGTACTGCCCCCCGCACTTCCCGTATCGGAGAAGGTGAAGTCATCAATTTTCTTCACATCTGTCAGCTCAATATTCACGTTGGCATACACAGTGGATTTATCCCATGTACTGCCTATGCGCAGCGTAAAGCCCGTATCAACAGAATCCGTATTCACGGATGTTGTCGATTGCCCCTGATCAAGCGTCGTTGCAATTTGCGATACATAGTTTTGAGTATCCGCCACACGAAGCTCCGCTTCCGAGCCAGACAAAACTGTAATTTGCGGCTGAGATATCGTTTTAACAGCGCCGAATTGGGACAAGAAACTTACTAGGTCGCCCGATGTCCCTGTGAAATCTTGCGTGGTGGGCAAACCAATACTGATAGGATCTGTGAAGTCAGCGCCCACAGAGCCATTCATGATAAATCCCGTGTTAAACTTGCCAAAACTTTGCAAAGCACTCCAGTCCACACCCATGGAATTACCAGAGTTGAGCGACACTTCCCAGATATAGGTTTCAAATACAATCATCGCCGTGTTGGCGCGCAACCTTTGGAAATAGCGGTTTGCCACTTCCGCCGTTCTCTGTGTAGCGGAATAAATAATGGTGCGGGTCGTGGGGTCAACAATCGGCTGTGTCCCACCCAAAATAGCCGCAAGCCCTGTGGAAACATCCGTCAAGAACTGGCTTTCGTCCGTACCCCCTATTGGCGGCAACGTTACCGTAAAGGTCTGCGTGTCTTTGACCGTGATAGAACCATCATGATAAGCACAGTAAAGGTTGGCCAGAGAACAAATCTCATTCACAACCTTGCCAAGATCTCCGCGCAAGTTGGAAACAGTAATGCGGCGACTTAAACCTTCCTGCGTTTCAAACGCCAAGGATATGTCATAGTCCGCCAAAACAATCTGGAGTGCGCCTGCCAGCGTTTCACCGCGCAGCTCAAATGGCCCGACCATTTCAGAAGGAAGGCTTTCATCCCCCGCAACATCGGGGACAAGAACATCTTCCCCCAAAGGCAGATACATCACGCTGTCAGGGCGTTCATTAACCCCTAACTTGCGCTCATCTGCCTGCGTTGGAGCAGGTATGTTTATATTACGAGCATCAGGAACACCCACCATCGCGCACGAAGATGTGAAGAGCATGGCGCACATTGCGCCCGCATTCATCAAAACTCCAAAAACATTCTTACGCGCCGTCATGGGAATATTTACGAACCCTTCCTTTTGCGTGAGTCTATAATTTTTGCGACTGTCTTCAAAAGTCTTTCTTTTTGGACAGGCTTAATCATAACCGCACTAACGCCCCAAGTCCCCGCCAACTCAAGCAAGTCTGGGTTGTTGTCACCAGTGACAAGAATAACGGGAGTATCCATGTTCATGCCACGGATACTCTTGATAAAATCAAATCCATCCACAGGTTCCATCCTTACATCAACAATTGCCAAAGATACATCGAGCCCCTTGTGATGCCGATCACGCATAAAATCCATAGCCTGCGTGCCATCAGATGCCTCTACAACATCCACGTCCGTTTCCGCTAGATAACGCACAATCTGCATGCGGACAAAATCATTGTCCTCAACAACCAATATTTTACTTTTTTCTGACATTGCTCCGAATGGAACCTTTATATAAGAGGTGTTTTGTGAATCACTTCTGGAAAAAGTAAAGCATGCGCTTTAAATAATCAATCCTTCCTTGCAGACTGTCCACGGAAAGGATTATGATAACACCACCATCATCTTTGAGTTTACAATCCCATCATGGAAATCCTTGCCCTCTTATGTTTGATTGCCGCCATCGTCCTTTTGGCTGCGCTCAGCCTGATAGATTTAAAATATCTTATATTGCCCGATGAGTTGAACGCGACGCTCGCCGCTTGCGGGATCGCCTTTCATGTTCTTATGGCATATTGGTATCTGGATCTTGCAGACATGGCCTTAGGGGCGCTTGTGGGCGCGGGCTTCCTATACATCATTCGTTACATAGCAAACAAACATTACGGCCGTGACACGCTGGGGCTAGGAGATGTAAAGCTTATGGGCGCTGCGGGTCTATGGCTAGGTGGGGAGGGCGTTGTTCAAGCTATAACAGCAGGCGCGATGGCAGGGCTTGTTCATGGACTGGTTTATGCTTTTCTTCTAAGCCACAAAAATAAAACAAAATTTACAATCACAAATCTGTCTATACCCGCAGGCCCAGGGTTTGCTATCGGCATTCTTGCTGTCGGCGGCTGGATGTACCACTCTTTTGTTACAGAGGTTTTACATGACATCTTCTCTTGAAGGCATTGTTGTTCTTGATTTATCGCGCGTACTGGCAGGGCCAGTCTGCACACAAATTCTGGGTGATCTTGGTGCCACCATCATCAAAATTGAAAAACCTGATAAGGGGGATGACACACGCCAATGGGGCCCTCCTTTTTTAAAAGATGCGCAAGGCAACAACACCCATGAAAGCGCATACTACCTTTCTTGCAACCGCAATAAAAAATCTGTCACGGTGGATATTTCAAAAGCCGAAGGACAAAATATTATTCTTCGTCTGGCAGCCAAGGCAGATATCCTCATCCATAACTTTAAAGTCGGCGGGCTTGAAAAATATGGATTGGGATACACCCAAATCCATGAAAAATTCCCAAGCCTTATCTACACAGCCATCTCTGGCTTTGGCCAGACAGGGCCACTGGCGCATGAACCTGGGTATGATTTGATGGCGCAGGCCATGGGCGGGCTTATGGGGCACACGGGCGCGGACGGGGCAGAACCTACAAAGGCTGGCGTGGCTTTGGTTGATGTTATGACTGGGCTTTATGCCGCTATCGGGACACTCGCAGCTCTCAACTCCCGCCATCAGACGGGCAAAGGGCAGTTGGTGGATGTGGCGCTATTAGATGTCACACTCGCCTCCATGACCAACCTTGCGCAGTTTTACCTGACCTCAGGCCAAGCGCCCAAACGCTATGGCAACGCGCACGCAACTATTGTCCCCTACCAGTCTTTTGAAGCTTTGGATGGGCATATGGTGGTTGCTGTGGGCAATGACCATCAATTTGCGCGCTTCGCAAAAGCTTTGGGAAAAGACTCATGGGCGCAAGACCCGCTTTTCATGCACAACGATGCGCGCGTGGCCAACCGTGATGTACTTGTCCCAATGATTTCATCTGTTCTGCTTCAAAAAACAGTGGCGGACTGGGTGGATATTTTTCAAAAAATTGATGTCCCCGCCGCGCCCGTCAATTCCATCGACAAGGTTTTTGCCATAGACCAGATCCAGCATCGCGGCATGGAAATAAAAATGCCCCACCCTGCCGCGCCCCATGACATCTCCTTGGTGGGCAGCCCACTGCATCTGTCAGATACGCCCGTATCTTACCGTGCCTGCCCGCCAACACTTGGCGAAAACACACAAGATGTCCTCACAACCTTTTTAAACCTGACGCCCGCAGATTTGGCCGATTTGCGCGCCAAAAAAATTATCTAAAACACGTATAACTCACCGCCCTTTCCCGTATGGCCTTGCCATAAGGGGGTTTGGGCTGTAAATATCGGCTTTTGATGAACAACCTCAAAAAAGAAAATATATCCATGAAAACACTGGATCGCACGGTTTTTACACAAAACCACCTTGTCGGCATCTCCGACCTTTCCCCTGATGAAATCTCACTCATCCTCAATATCGCCGATGATTATGCGGGGCGGATGAAAGAACATAAGTTCAAATGTGATGTCTTAAAGGGTGCTATCATCCTCACGCTTTTCTTTGAAGACTCCACCCGCACACGCGTGTCTTTTGAAATGGCAGCCAAACGTCTGGGCGCTGATGTTGTCACTATGGATGTCCGCACCTCTTCCTTAAACAAGGGCGAAACATTCTCCGACACCATCGTCACGTTAAACGCGATGAAGCCCGATGGCATTGTGATACGCCATAATGAATATAACGCTCCATCCTATGTTGCCAATCGCGTAGACTGCCCTGTCATCAATGCGGGGGATTCATACCGCGAACACCCAACCCAGGCACTTCTTGATGCGCTGACCATGCGTCAACATTTTGGCAAGCTTGATGGATTGAGCGTTTCCATTGTCGGTGACATTGCCCATTCTCGCGTGGCAAACTCCAACATGATGTTGCTGACCAAAATGGGTGCCAAAGTCAAACTGGTTGCGCCCTCCGTCTTAATGCCAGAAAAAACAGTTGTACCGAATATTCCCTGCTTTGATAATGTGAAAGATGGATTGAAAGACGCCGATGTCGTCATGACCATTCGTCCACAAAAAGAACGTATGCAAAATGTTATGATTGATGATGCGGCCTATTACCGTGATTTTGGCATGACGCATGAAAAACTGGCCTATGCAAAAAAAGAGGCCATTCTGCTAGACCCAGGCCCTTATATCCGCAACCTGCAAATTTCAGACGCGATGGCAGATGATGCCACGCGCTTTCATTACACCCAGCAGGTCAGCAATGGGATCGCTGTTCGCATGGCGGTGATGGACTTGTTGATTGGGAGAAAATAGATGGAATATGCATTGGCCATTATCAGCGGATATCTCATTGGCTCTATCCCCTTTGGCCTAATTCTCACACGGCTTGGCGGGTATGGCGATATTCGCAACATTGGCTCTGGAAACATAGGCGCGACCAATGTTTTGCGCACAGGCAACAAACCCTTGGCATTGGCCACGTTAATTCTGGACACCTTTAAAGGCGCAATAGCTGTGGGTCTGGCGCTTTATTTTATAAACTTTAATGCGGCCATGCTTGCAGGGTTTTTTGCGCTGGTAGGGCACCTGTTCCCCGTCTGGCTGAAATTTAAAGGCGGCAAAGGCGTTGCCACCACGCTTGGGACGCTCCTTGCGCTCAAACCTCTTATTGGAATTGCAGCTTGCGGGATCTGGCTTTTGACGGCCATTGCCTTTCGTTATTCTTCTTTGTCCGCGCTGGCCGCCATTGGCCTTACGCCCGTCCTTGCGCACTTTATGTATGGAGATGCAAACCTGACGGGGCTATGCGGTGTTATTGCCACGCTAGTATTTTATAAACACCGCGAAAATATAAGACGGCTTTTGAACAAGGAAGAACCAAAAATAGGGCAGAAAAAAGCATGACTCTTTTTGCCCATCTCAATGTGCCCAGAGCCACCCTCGATGACGCCGAAAAAATTGCGTGGTTGCGTTTGATACGCACCGAAAATGTTGGGCCCATTACATTCTATAATCTTGTCCAGACTTTTGGCAGCGCGCAAAAAGCCATTGAAAATCTGCCAACCCTTTCCAAAAAAGGGGGCCGCTTAAAAGACATCAAAATATTTTCAAAAGATTCCGCGCTTGCAGAAATGCAAAGCCTTGAATCCATGGGCGGTGAAATGCTCTTTGCCGCTGACCAATACTACCCCCTTGCGCTTGCGGCCATTGATGATGCACCGCCTGTCATTTCTATTCTTGGCAACAAGAAACTATTAAACCTGCCTTGTATAGGCATGGTCGGCGCGCGTAACGCCTCATTAAATGGCCGTAAGTTTGCGCAAAAACTTGCACATGATTTGGGCAGTGCTGGACAAATGGTTGTGTCTGGCCTTGCGCGCGGTATTGATACATCCGCTCATGAAGGCGCTTTGGAAACCGGCACAGTGGCCGTGGTCGCGGGCGGAATTGACATTATCTATCCCCCCGAAAACGAAAAACTGTATCATGCCCTCAAGCGCGATGGATGCATTGTCGCCGAAAGCCCTTTTGGCATGGAACCTCTGGCGCGCCACTTCCCCAAACGCAACCGCATTATCTCTGGCCTGTCTTCTGGCGTTGTTGTGGTTGAGGCTACTTTAAAATCGGGCTCGCTCATAACTGCCCGCATGGCCGCCGAACAAGGACGCGATGTTTACGCCATTCCAGGCCACCCATTTGATCCGCGCGCAAGCGGGCCTAACAAGCTAATTCAAGACGGCGCCACCTTGGTGCAAAACGCAGATGATATTTTATCGGCGATTGGAAGCTTTTCAGCATCACGTCAAACGCTTGAGGAATCCGCTTACAACACGTGGCAAAGACAGTCTTTCCTAGAAGACTTGTCTGACAAAGACGCCGAAGAGGTTCGTGATATTATTTTACAGAATATTTCGACAACGCCCGTAACTGTTGACGAAATGGTTAGAAACTGTCATTTGACTATCCCTACCGTGCAGATGGTCTTGTTGGAGCTTGAGCTGGCGGGACGGATTCAAAGACTTCCGGGAAACAGAATTGTCCAACTCAATTAAGGACTTAAGATTTGAGCGCCGAAAACCTCGTCATCGTCGAATCGCCCGCAAAGGCCAAGACTATTAATAAGTATCTTGGAGCGGATTTCTATGTTTTGGCCTCTTACGGCCACGTCCGCGACCTCGTGGGCAAGGATGGTTCTGTCCTGCCCGATGACAACTTCGCCATGAAGTGGGAATTGTCTGACCGTGCCGACAAAAATGTCAAAGACATCAAAAAGGCTGTCAAAGACGCCAAGAATGTTTTTCTGGCCACCGACCCTGATAGAGAGGGCGAAGCCATTTCATGGCACATCAAGGAAATTTTGGATGATGGCGATCTGCTTAAAGGCAAAAATTTACAGCGCGTGACCTTTAACGAAATCACCAAGAAGGCCGTACAAGAGGCTTTTAACCATGCCCGCACGCTCGACCAGGATTTGATTGACGCCTACCTTGCGCGCCGCGCACTGGATTATTTGGTGGGCTTTAACCTATCGCCAATTTTGTGGCGCAAATTGCCTGGGTCAAAATCGGCAGGACGTGTTCAATCAGTTGCGCTAAAACTTATTTGCGAACGCGAAGCCGAAATTGAAAAATTTATCACCCAAGAATATTGGTCTTTGGAAGCCTTGCTTCACAGCAAGGATGGCGCGCCCTTTACCGCCCGCCTAACGCACCTTGCAGGGAACAAGCTTGATAAACTTGATATTCCTTCTGCTGAAATTTCGGCCAAAGCGGCGGAACGTATAAAATCTAAAAACCTTTCTATTCAAAAGATTGAAAAGAAACAGGTTCGCAGAAATCCCTATCCGCCTTTCATCACATCATCACTTCAAATTGATGCATCCCGCCGATTAGGATTTTCGGCGAGCCAGACCATGCGCGTTGCGCAAGGGCTATATGAAGCTGGATTTATTACCTATATGCGTACTGATGGGACAACGCTGTCAGAAGACGCCGTTAAACAAGCGCGTGACGTGATTAAAAAAGATTATGGCGATAAATATTTGCCCGATGCGCCGCGCCTATACAAATCAAAGGCCAAGAACGCACAAGAAGCACACGAAGCCATTCGCCCAACCGACTTAACCGTAAAGCCAACCAGCGGCAATGCGCCCGATGAAGAATTACAACGTAAATTGTATGACCTGATTTGGAAGCGCACGATGGCATCGCAAATGGAAAACGCGGTTATGGATCAAGTCTCCGCTGATATATCGGACGGCACTGATGATGTTGTTCTTCGCGCCACCGGCTCTACGGTCGTCTTTGATGGTTTCTTGACGCTATATAACGAAGTCAAAGAAGACGATGATGAAGGCGATGATGACAACAAACGCCTGCCGCCATTGAACGAAGGCGATAAAACAAAATTAATGGATGTGCGCGAAAACCAACACTTTACGCAGCCACCCCCACGCTACTCCGAAGCCACGCTTGTTAAAAAGCTAGAAGAGCTTGGCATTGGCCGTCCCTCCACCTACGCCTCTATATTGCAAGTATTGCGTGATCGAAAATATGTGGTGATGGACAAGAAACGATTTGTCCCCGAAGACCGTGGCCGTTTGGTTACAACCTTCTTGCAACGATTCTTTACACGCTATGTGGATTATGATTTCACGGCCAATTTAGAAGAAGAGCTTGATGCCATTGCAGGCGGTCATGTCGAATGGAAAGAGGCGCTTCGTCAATTCTGGATTGATTTCAATCGCATCATTGGTGAAACCAAAGATTTAAAAATATCCGAAGTCATCGACCATCTGGACGAAGAACTTGGGCCCCACTTCTTCCCGAATGGCGAAGCAGATCGTAAATGTCCTGCGTGCGATACGGGTCGCCTGTCTTTGAAATTTGGTAAGTTCGGCGCGTTCGTGGGCTGTACCAATTACCCCGAATGCAAATTCACAAAACCATTGGAAATTTCAACACCCGATGGTGAGGGCGATGAAGCCGCAGCATTGGCGAATGAGCCAAAAATGCTTGGCACAGATCCTGGCACAGGGCGCAGCGTGTCTTTGCGTCGTGGCCCTTATGGTCCCTATGTGCAAATTGATCCGCCTGAATTATCCAAGGAACAACAGGCCGAGATTGACGCCGACCCCAAAAAGAAAAAGGCACTCGAAAAACCCAAACGCCAAGGCGTGCCGAAGGGTGTTGAGATTGCATCGGTTGATTTGGCCGCCGCGTTGAAGTTACTGGCACTGCCACGCGATGTTGGTGCGCACCCAGAAGATGGCAAGATGATTCAAGCGGGCATTGGCCGCTTTGGCCCATTCTTGAAACACAACAACCGCTTTAAATCTATTCCGAAAGATGATGATGTCATGGTCATCGGCATGAACCGCGCGGTGGAATTATTGGCACAGCCCGTAAAACCAAGCTGGCGTACCAAGAAAAAAGAAGAAGCGCTCGCCAAGAAAGAGGCCGAAAAAGAAGCCAAGGCGCAAGCCAAAGCCGCAAAGAAAAAACCCGCGAAAAAAGCAGCGGCCAAAAAAGCCGTGAAGAAAAAGGCGGCGGTGAAGAAGTAGTATTTAACGATTTAAGACTATTTCTCTATATGCAAGCATATGCATTAATGAATCTATATCGTCAAAAAGTGTATATTTATTTATGTTCATCGAAAATAACATCTCTAAAACTTTTTCTCTTTCACTATTTTTTAATATGAATTTTTTAATTTTATGATTATCTTGATTCGCAGATAACCCCGCTGAATATTGATGGTTTTGAAAATATAGTTGTCCATCTTGCTTCTCAAAAGAGCATGAAGTATAAACAGATTGTTGCCTATGATGTCTTATTGGAGCTTTAACATAGTGTCCATGTTCGTTCATTATAGGATTACCTACTGAACCTCCTCTTGCATCTCCGCTCCACTCTTTATAAGCATAAATAGCAACATCTTCGCTTTTCCTACATTTATAAAATGCAAAATACGCTGCTATATAGTAAGAATTTGTCCAATCTAATAATGGACTGGGGAAGCCGTAATGCCTAGCATAACATAGCAACTCATAACACGGCAAAATCTTAAATCTTCTAATTGTATTTATATCATTGCTGTCAATTCCATTAAAATTAGTACCAGCTAAGGAATTTAAAGCTGGGATGATTGAATCCATATAATTATAAAATTTACTCACTAGAGTTTCATTTTCTTGGATGCCTAACTCATCGCTCAGAAATCTCTCATAAGTGGTGCTTAGGTTAAACTTTTGATTTTCTTGTCCGCGATAAATCCATGGGCTATGCATCGCCTTAATTTCTGCGCCTCTTCTGTCATTTTTTTGCTGATTTATGTCGTACTTGATAATATCTTCAAATTCTTCCCATGTAAGAGGCTCTCCGCCATTTACAATTTCGTAACTCATTTTATCCCCCCACTGGCCCATTCCCCAATTTATAATACTCTCGGTACCATGCGACAAAATCACGAAGGCCTTTTTCAAGCGTGATTGCGGGTTTAAACCCCGTGGTCGCCACAAGGGATTCCACATCTGCAAAGGTTTCTTCCACATCACCCGCCTGCATGGGGAGCATATTCTTAACCGCCGTCATTCCCGTTTCGCGTTCCAGAATATCAATCATGGTCATCAACGCCTCGGGTGAGTTATTGCCGATGTTATATAAACGATAGGGTGCT
>CAUJHK010000148.1 GCA_963204715.1 Pseudomonadota bacterium
TTTTTTAGGAAGGCTGCCAAACCAGGCATGGGCTTCTTCAATGCCCATCTCGCTGGCTTCGCCGATATGCTTTCCTGCAATTTTTACGCACAAGGCTTCGGGCTTCAGGCGGTAGCCGCCGCACGCATCGCACGGTGTTGATGTCTGGTATTGTGACAAACCATCCCGCGCGGAGGGGCTGTCCGTTTCCAGCAGGCGGCGTTCCATGGATGGGATAACACCTTCGAACGGTTTATTGCTTTTCCAGACAGAATCCGTTTTTGTGTTGTAGGTGATGGCAATATCTTCATCACCCGAGCCATAGAGGATGATATCCTTATGCTCTTGCTTCATTTTTTCCCATGGCACATTGATTTTGAATTTATAATGTTTGGCCACGGCTTCCAATGCCTGCATATAAAACGGCGCGAATGATTTTGACCAAGGCTCTATACAGCCATCGGCGATTGATTTTGATGGGTCTGGCACAATCAAACCTTCATCCATCTGCATTTCAACGCCCAGACCATCGCAGGACGGACATGCGCCATGTGGCGAGTTGAAGGAGAACAGACGCGGCTCAATTTCAGGAATCGTAAAGCCAGACACGGGGCAGGCGAATTTTTCAGAGAACAAATGCTCCTTGCCTGTATCCGCTTCTTCAACAATAACAAGCCCATCAGCAAGGCGCAGGGCGGTTTCGATGGAATCAGCCAACCTGTTGCCGATATCATCCCGCACGACAATCCTGTCCACGACCACCGAAATGTCATGTTTGAGTTTTTTGTTCAGGTCTGGCACTTCATCAAGCGCATGGACCTTGCCGTCAATTTTCACGCGCTGAAAACCTTTGGCCAGATATTCTTTAAATTCTTTTTTATACTCACCCTTGCGGCCACGCACGACGGGGGCGAGGATTAAAAGTTTTGTGCCATCCCCCATCTCTTTGATGCGGTCAACAATCTGCGATGATGTTTGCGATTCAATCGGCAGCCCCGTGGCGGGGGAATAGGGGGTGCCCACCCGCGCCCACAAAAGGCGCATGTAGTCATGAATTTCCGTGACCGTTCCCACCGTGGAGCGAGGGTTTTTTGATGTTGTTTTTTGTTCGATGGAAATGGCGGGGGATAGCCCTTCAATGGAATCAACATCAGGCTTTTGCATCATTTCCAAAAACTGGCGGGCGTAGGCGGAGAGCGATTCAACATATCTGCGCTGCCCTTCGGCATAAATGGTGTCAAAGGCGAGCGAAGATTTGCCAGAGCCAGACAACCCCGTAATGACAACCAGCTTGTCACGCGGGATATCGACGCTCACGTCTTTAAGGTTATGTTCCCGCGCGCCGCGGACGGAGATTGTTTTTAGCATGATGTTCTTACTTTGTTCTTTTTTCCTCAACCGTTATAATATGACCTGATGTACGGCGCAATAATAAAATTTCAATATAAGCGATGGGGCTTGATGTTATTTTATACGCCCTAGATGGTTGTCCAGTTGTTCAACAAAGGAGAAATTGATGTCTTACGAAATTTATACAATGGCGGGTAGCTGTTCTATGGCTGTTCATGCGGTTATGAACGAGCTGGGCCTGAACCCGAAAGTCCATGTGGTGGAAAAAAGCGATGGCGAAAAAGGCATTAAAAACCCTAAATATTTGAAGCTGAACCCGCGCGGCAACGTGCCCATGATGGTGGAAGATGGAAATGTTATGCTGGAGGGTGCGGCCATCATTACGTATTTATGTGACAAAGAAGGCAAGCTTATCCCCAAAAGCGGGTGGGAGCGTGCGCAGGCCTTGCAATGGCTGATGTTCTGTAATGCGACATTGCATCCCGCGTATAGCCGTACATACTGGATTATGGCCAATTTACCAGCCGACCAGCATGAGGCAGCATTGAACGCAGCACGTAGCCAGATTCAGATACTTTGGGATTATGTTGAGGCCGCGCTTGAGAAAAGCGGCAATGCCTATTTGGCAGGCAATGAGCCAACGGCAGGAGATTTTATTCTGACGACGATTGCCAACTGGAACCCTGCGGCCTACAAATTTGGCCCTAAGACCAAGGCCTTGTTGAAAAACATATCTGCCCGTCCAAGTTACCAAAAAGCGCTGGCGGCAGAAGCTGTGGAGTATAAAGCGGCGGCTTAATTTCTTACCTCTCCCTATGGGAGAGGATAACCAACCAACTCCCTCTCCCTTTGGGAGGGGGTAGGGGTGAGGGGTTTTTATTACGCGAAAGTTCGAAGGTGCGAAGTTTTCATTCAATCGTCATTGCGACGCCCGCAAAAGCGGGGGTGGCGCAGGGCTTGGGTAAGTTCTGGCAGTTTTTGTAACAAAAACACCATAGGATAACCCCGCATCATGGGGGTGACAGCCAAAAATAAACCCGCTATAAATCTTGTCTATTCAATTCACATTAGGGCAAGGAGTTCACTCGTGGCAGGTTCGGTTAACAAGGTCATTCTTATAGGCAATATCGGCAACGACCCCGAAATTAAAACCATGCAATCTGGCGACCGCGTGGCGAATTTTAGCGTGGCGACATCTGAAAGCTGGAAAGACAAAGCCACGGGCGAACGTAAAGAACGCACCGAATGGCACCGCGTGGTTGTGTTCAACCAGGGGCTTATGAATGTGTGCGAGAATTACCTGAAAAAAGGCTCTAAGGTCTATGTTGAGGGACAAGTTGAAACCCGCAACTACGAAAAAGACGGCCAGAAGATTTACACAACCGAGATTGTCCTTCGTCCTTTCCGCGGCGAAATCACCATGCTGGACAGCAAGGGCAGCGGCGCAGGCGCGGGCGGCGGGTTTGCATCACCATCACAGTCTGATTACGGCAATGGAGGCGCAGGCGCGTCCAAAGCATCAAAAGCCCCTGTGGACGAATTTGAAGACGAGATCCCTTTTTAGGTAGTATGAAAGCATGAAATATTTTTTGATTCTGGCCGCGCTGGTTTTTGTATCACTCCCCGCTTTTGCGCAAGAGGCGGCAAGTGCGGATGAGCCATCAAAAACCGCGCTGGAGCTGGCGCAAAAAATGCACGAAATATGGCCGATGCGTACCCGTATTGAAACCGCTTTGGAGAGCGTGGCAGAAGGTTTTCCGCAAGAGCGGCGTGCTGAAATTCTGGCCACCATGCGAAAATCCATCCAATATGACGAGCTGGAAGAAGAATCCATCAAGGCTATGGCCGAGATTTTCACCGAAGACGAATTAAAGGCCATGATTGAATTTTACGGGTCTGATACGGGCCGTGCCATCTCCATTAAAACAGGGGATTATGAGGCCGCCATCCGCCCTGTCCTTGGCAAAATGCTGGACAAGGCCATGATGGATCTGAAGCTGGGCCCGCAGCAGTAAAAACACCCCGAAAACCGTCCTTATTTAATCCCCAAAAAACCTCTTAAAACCCTTGCATTTGCTTGTGCTTAGGGGGTGCAAGTGCTACAAAAATACTTCGTAAATTTGTCATCCTCGCGGTCTGTCGAAAGACAGGAAAAAACAGCGGGGGATTCAGTAAAAAACAGTCTGCATGCAGACTGACATATGGATTCCCTTTGTTGATGTTCGGCCTACGGCCTCACCAAGGGGATGACGCAAGTGAAAGAATATTAAAATGTCCGATTCAGCCATCAAGGAAACAGGCTCTCCCATCATCACCATCGAAGACGAGATGAAGCAATCTTATCTCGATTACGCGATGAGCGTTATCGTAAGCCGTGCGTTGCCCGACCTTCGTGATGGATTAAAGCCCGTTCACCGCCGCATCTTTTTTGCGATGCGCGAAGGCGGATATACATCGGACAAACCATACAGAAAATCTGCGCGTATTGTCGGGGATGTCATGGGTAAATATCACCCGCACGGTGACCAAGCGATTTATGATGCGCTGGTGCGTATGGCGCAGGACTTCTCGCTTCGTTTGCCATTGATTGACGGGCAAGGGAACTTTGGGTCTATGGATGGCGACCCGCCAGCCGCGATGCGTTATACGGAATCTCGCCTTAACAAAGCTGCCGAAGCTTTGCTGGAAGATATCGACAAAGAAACGGTTGAGTTTCATCCCAACTATGACGAAAGCCAGTTTGAACCAGAAGTCCTTCCTGCGCGCATACCAAACTTATTGGTGAATGGTGCGGGCGGTATTGCCGTTGGTATGGCGACAAACATCCCGCCACACAATTTGGGTGAGGTTGTGGACGCGTGTTTGGCATATGTCGATAATCCAGAAATTTCCATTGAGGAATTAAACGTCATTATTCCCGGGCCAGATTTCCCAACGGGTGGACAAATTTTAGGCCGTGCAGGAATTCGCAATGCGTATCACACGGGCAACGGGTCTGTGGTGATGCGATCAAAGACATCGTTCGAAGATGTATCCAAAGACAAGCAGGCGATTATCGTCCATGAAATTCCCTATCAGGTGAACAAAGGAAACCTTCTTCAACGTCTTGGCGAAGTGGCACGGGAAAAGATTGTCGAAGACATCACTGAAATCCGTGATGAGTCCGACCGCGACGGTGTGCGGATTGTCATTGAAATGAAAAAGGGAGCTATGGGCGATGTGGTGCTCAACCAGTTGTTTAAGGCAACCGCGCTTCAAACATCATTTGGGTGCAACCTTGTTGCGCTGGACCATGGTCGCCCGCGCGTATTGGTCTTAAAAGACTTTATTCATGCCTTTGTGAAGTTCCGCGAAGAAGTGATTACCCGCCGCACCATTTATGATTTGGGCAAGGCGCGTGACCGTGCGCATATTTTGGCCGGTTTGGCTGTGGCGGTTGCGAACATTGATGAAATCATCGCGCTTATCCGCAATGCCAAAAACCCGATTGAGGCGAAGGAAGGATTGCTTGCCAAACGTTGGCCAGCCTCCGATGTCGCGCCATTGATTGCGTTGATTGACGACCCTGAGTACCCCATCCACGAAGACGGCACATATCAAATGTCCGAAACGCAAGTCAAAGCGATTCTGGATTTGCGCTTGCACCGTTTGACAGGGCTTGAGCGCGACAAGATTGGTGATGAGCTTCGTGGCATAACAGATGAGATTGCGGAATATCTGGCCATCCTTGCGAGCCGCGAGAAAATGTTGGAAGTCCTTCGCAACGAACTGATTGAAGTGAAGGCGAAGTTTAATACGCCACGCCGCACCGAATTGGTTGAATCTGAATTCGAGATGGACATCGAAGAACTTATCCAGCGCGAAGACATGGTTGTGACCATTACGCATGGCGGATACATTAAACGCGTGCCGCTTGATACATATCGCGCGCAACGCAGGGGTGGTAAGGGACGTTCTGGCACAGCGTTAAAAGACGAAGATTTTGTGTCCGATATGTTTGTGGCATCAACCCACACGCCGATTGTGTTTTTTACATCACGCGGGATTGCGCATAAATTAAAAGTCTGGCAGTTGCCGCTTGCATCCCCCACATCACGCGGTAAAGCCTTGGTGAACTTGATGCCATTGCAAGAAGGCGAGAATATTTCTGTCTATTTACGCGTGCCTGAAAATGAAGAAGTGTGGGACAAGCTGGACATTATGTTTGCGACAAGCCACGGATCTGTGCGCCGTAACAAACTCACCGATTTCCAAAATATTCGATCAAACGGATTGATCGCGATGAAATTGGAAGAGGGCGAGAAGCTTGTGTCCGTAAAAATCTGCACCGATGATGAAGACATTATGCTTGCTACGGCCAAGGGAAAGGCTATTCGCTTTAACGTGGATGATATTCGTGTCTTCTCTGGCCGTACATCAACGGGTGTACGCGGTATTAAAATAGGCAAGGGGGATGAGGTCATCTCCATGTCCGTTCTAAAACATGTGGATGTGACACCAGAAGAGCGCGCGGCATATTTAAAGGCGGCTTCAAAACTGCGTGGCGCGGACGAAGAAGGCATGGATGTGGACACGGATGGCGGCGCGGAGATTGCGTTGTCACCAGAACGCTTCAAGGAACTGCAAGACCGCGAACAGTTTGTGCTGACCGCCACCAATGGTGGGTTTGGAAAGCGCACATCTGCCTATGAATATCGTGTGACGGGTCGTGGCGGACAGGGCATCACCAACATGTCATTGACCAAAAAGAATGGCGGCGAAGTTGTGGCCACATTCCCCGTGACAGATTCACACCAAGTGATGCTGATTTCTAACCTTGGTCAGATGATACGCATGCCGATTGGCGGGGTGCGTTTTACGGGTCGTTCCGCGCAAGGCGTTACCTTGTTCAAAGTGGCCGAGGGTGAGATGGTCGTGTCCGTGGCGTGGTTGGTGCAGGACGATGAAGACGAGGACATGGATGGTGAGGTGGAGGCGGATAACGCTGAAGGCCAAGAAGAAGGCGGTGAAAACCCTGGCCAACCAACGGGTCTGGAATAGGTTTTTTGGTAGGAAGCATTTTAAACATATTTTCATAAATAATTGATATTCTGAAGCTCTGATCATCACAAAGGGGTTCATTATGATTATCGATTTCGTTGAAGGCATGCACAAAGTGAGCGAAACCATGTCGGCGGCTATAAGCGCCGAAGTTACGAAAGCGGCACAAGACAAGCTTAAAGAAAAATAACATCTGTCCACACAGACAAGCCATTTATCCCGCCCGCTAGGACATAGTACGCGGGATAAATGCGTTTTAGCGCCATGATTTATTGGAGTTTTTTGAAATTCTGGGTTAAAAACACCCCATGACCCAAGAAAAACAGCGTATTGGTATTTACCCAGGCACTTTTGACCCCATCACCAAGGGGCATTTGCACATTATTAAGCGTGCCAGCAGGCAGGTGGACAGGCTGGTTGTTGCCGTGGCGGAAAACAGCAAAAAGACCCCGCGTTTTACGCTGGCGGAGCGCATGGAGATGGTGCGGGCGGATTGTGCCAACATGCCTGAAAAATATTGCGAGATAGATGTGGTGTCGTTTGATAAGCTTTTGGTACATTTTGCGCAAGACATGGGCGCGGCGTGCATTTTTAGAGGATTGCGCGCTATTTCGGACTTTGACTATGAATTCCAGATGACTGGCATGAACTTTCGCCTCGCCCCTGAAATAGAGACTGTTTTCCTGATGGCGGCGGACAAGTGGCAGTTTGTATCATCCTCTTTTGTTAAAGAAATTCATGCCCTTGGCGGAGATGTGGCGGAGTTTGTAACCCCTGCCACGCTGGCGCGCCTGAACAGGGCGTAAGAAAACCCCAAAAAACCCTTCCCATGAGGGGATTTTTGAGAGGAAAATGCATTTTTTTCAGGATTAAGCCAATTAAGACAAAAACATAACTTGACGGATGGGCTTCACATTCTTATGTTCCGTAGGCTTTCTTATAGAATGCTGTTATGATCGCGTAGCTCAGTTGGTAGAGCAACTGACTTTTAATCAGTAGGCCGTGGGTTCGACCCCCACCGCGATCACCATTTATAAAGATCTGGATTATATGTTTTCAAGCATTTTAAAAAATCCTGAGATACCTTTGCGGATACGCAAGAAAATCAAAAAATTTATGGACACGCCAGAAGCGGGACAGGCTTTTACCGCCCCCTTGTTCGAGTATTTATATTATGGCCAGACGGGAAACCATCAGGATGATAAAATATTCACCTACGGCATGCATGAGCCAGCGACCATACGCTTTATGCGGGCTGTGCTTAGGTTTCAAAAAGACAGAAACATTGCCCCAGTTTACGCCGACATAGGCACGAATATGGGGCAGCATTTGCTGGCCATCTGTGGCCTTGCGCAAAGAGCCTTCGGGTTTGAGCCATGGAGCGTTGTCAGAACTATTGCGCAAAAACAGCTTGATGAAAACCAGATTACCAACACACAAATACTGCCATTTGGGCTGTCTGACCAGGACGCCTCCTTGTCCTACACCAGACCTGCCAACAACAACCTTGGCACAGGGATGTTTGTAAAAGAAGGCGGAACGGACATTTTGGACGTGCGTCAGGGCGACCCTGTTTTTGAAGGGATGGACGTAATGCCCAGCCTTTTAAAAATAGACACAGAAGGCTTTGAAGACAGGGTTCTGCGCGGCCTCAAGCAAACCATAGCAAACGCGCGCGCCGTTATTGTGTTTGAATATAGTACACAGACCCGCCAGATTATGACCGACGAAGGGGCGTTTCGCTTTTTGCTGACGCTGGGCTATAAGCTGTACGGGATTAAGCCAAGCCGTGAATTTCCGTGTTTTGCGCCGTTCAATGTCCACAAAAAGTTTGAAAACGCCATTGCCTGGCCCTATGACGAGGACATTGGCGAGGTAAGAAAATATTTGGACTAAAGCCGTGTCGTCCTTTATATCTTAGGGTTCAAGATTATAAGGAGCCAAGTTTAAATGCCATCGACCCAAGCCGCACCCACGCCCGAAACCCCCGTCAAGGACATGAAAGACATTGTCGCGCTTTGCAAACGCCGCGGATTTGTCTTTCCTGCCTCTGATATTTATGGCGGGATAAACGGGTTTTGGGATTACGGCCCGCTGGGTGTTGAATTAAAAAACAATCTTCGTGATTTATGGTGGAAGCGCATGGTGACATGCCCGCCCATTGGCCCCGACGGCCACCCTGTTCAGATTGTGGGGCTTGATAGCGCCATCATTCAAAACCCTAAGGTCTGGGTAGCAAGCGGGCATGTTGGCGGGTTTAGTGATCCTATGCGAAAATGCCCAAAATGCGGACATTTTGTGCGTGCTGATCATTTGTGGAACATTTTATTTTCTGAATCTGAATGGGTGAATTCATTACTTCAGGTTTTTGAACCCCACACAGGTAGGATAGATACGCCTGCCATCATGAACTGGGCAAAAGGGAAGGGCAAAAAACTTGCCCCCAATTTAGCCGTTGTCAAAGATCCTGAAGTCGTCATGTCGTTTTTGGCTACACGCGTGAACGGACAGCCCAACGCGCCATTGGAAATTCAGGAAATAGTTTCACACCTTGCGACAGCGCAGTTAAACGCCACTGGTCTTCAAGACCCATGCCCACGGTGTGGAGGTGCGCTGGAAGGGGAATCCACGTTTAATTTGCTTATGCACACATATCTAGGTGTTTCGGCGACAGAAGATGACAAGGCTTATTTACGTGGCGAAACGGCGCAGGGAATTTTTATCAATTATAAAAACGTTATGGATTCATCACGCGTAAAAGTTCCTTTCGGGATTGCGCAGACAGGTAAAGCCTTCCGCAATGAAGTGACACCGCGTAACTTTATTTTCCGCTCCCGTGAGTTTGAGCAAATGGAAATGGAATTTTTCTGCCACCCGTCTGAAGCCAATATGTGGTTTGATTTCTGGGTGTCTGAGCGCAAGAAGTTTTGGGAAGATTTGGGGTTAAAGACTGACAATCTTTTGATGAGAGAACATGAGGCGGATGAACTGGTGTTTTATTCAAAGCGCACGTTCGACATTGAATATCACTTCCCATTCAACGGATTTGATGAAAAAGGCAACAAACAATTTGGTGAGTTGGAGGGGATAGCATACCGCACAGATTACGATTTAAAGCAACACGCCGAGCATTCTGGTCAACGCCTTGATTACCTTGACCCCGAACGCGACAATGAACGATACGTTCCGCACGTCATTGAACCCGCGGCGGGTTTAACGCGCGGTGTGCTGGCATTGCTGTGTGAGGCCTACACCATAGACCCATCACGCCCCTCTGGTGTTTATTTGAATTTTCATCCCAAGGTTGCGCCAAAAAAGGCCGCGATTTTGCCGTTGATGGCCAAAGATGGCCACCCCGAAAAAGCCGAGAAGCTTTATATGGAACTGCGTGAAGAGTTTGCGGTTGACCTCGATATAAAACAAAATATCGGCAAGAGATATGCACGCCAAGATGAAATAGGAACGCCATTCTGCTTTACGATTGATGGCCAGACTATGGAAGACGACACGGTGACAGTGCGAGAACGCAACACCATGGCGCAAGAGCGCATTGCGATGTCCAAGGTGGCGGACTATCTTCGTGAAAAGATGAGAGCCTGATATGGACGAACTGGGGCAAACCAAAACAGGAATGGGCGCACGCCTGCGGCAATATTTTTTCACGGGGATTATTGTCACCGCGCCCATTACCATTACCATTATGGTGACGCTTTGGCTGTTAAAGGTCATAGACAGCACTGTGGCGGGGTTTATTCCGCCGCAATATAACCCCAACCATCTTTTGCCGTTTCAAATGCCAGGGCTGGGGCTTGTTGTGTCTGCCGTATTTTTTGTTGTGGTGGGCTGGTTTGCACGAAACTATTTCGGCAGCCTGATTATAAAATGGTCTGAATATATTGTTGTGCGCATGCCTGTGGTCAACACCATTTACAACACGGTCAAGCAAGTCTTTGAAACAACCATGGGCGCGAATTCGCAAGCTTTTCGCGAGGTTGTTTTGTTTGAATACCCGCGAAAAGATTGTTGGACCGTTGGTTTTGTGACAGGGACAACCAAGGGCGAGATTCAAAGCCTGACCAACAGTGAGGTTGTGAATGTTTACATTCCCACAACGCCAAACCCGACATCAGGCTTTTTGTTGTTCATTCCCAAAAAAGATTTGATTTATGTTTCAATGACGCCTGAGGACGCAATTAAGCTAATCGTGTCTGGCGGGATTATAACGCCGCAGGAGAAGATTAAGGGCCAGTAGGGGCGCGGGAATCAATTTTTCTTGTGCCCTCGCTTTTGCCCAATATAAGCGGAGTTGTGCGGGGTGGTGATGTTTGTTGACTCGCGGCTTGTGCCATCATTTTTGCGGCCAAGCCCTCAACGCCTGCAGGTGCTTTTGGAGTTGGCGTTTCTTGCGCCGGCGCAGGCGGGACGGGAAAATCACCCTTATATGTGGCACCATTAACGGAAGCGTTCACAATATCAGACAGGCTGAAAGCAACGGGAGATTGTGCATTTTCATGTGCCTTGTTTTTAGGATGTTTAGCATCATTCTTCATGAAAATGTCTGTATCACGCATTACGGCCTGACCATTCATGTCCAGCCCAATGATAACGGGTTTTTTGTTTTTCATGACGTAATAGGCTTTATCTGGTGCGCCTTCGCCCAACTCCATAGGAACGGCGTACACGTTGTAGAACGGGAAGGCGCCTGTTTTATCAACTTTTCTGTCTTTGAGCGCAGCTTCGCTTATGTTTTCATTTTGCAGGAGGTTTTCTATCGCGGCTGTAACATTGTCTATTGATGATTGTCCAACCAATTGCTCAGGCGCAGCAGCATCTTCTTCAACCACTGGCGCAGGAGCTTCAACGGCAGCGGCATTCGTTGTTTCAATTTCCTGCGCAGCTGCAGGCTGTGGCGCGGGTTTGGGAGCAGGCGCAGTTGAAGTTGCAGGAGAAGCCGTGGCTTGGGCTATTGGTGCTGTATGCACTGGCGCATTGTCCGAATTGGCAGCGACAAAGGCGCGAAAATCTGGCTTGGCCATAAAATACGTGCTGACAGGATTTTTTATTTCAAGCCGCTGTTCTGGCGGCATGGTTTCATTCACGGCCTGAATGGCAAGCTGGAGCATGCGTTTATGCGTGGCACTTCCTTCGAGGGTGACGCCTTTTTCAAGAAAATCTTTGTTCTGCGCTGCCAGCCATGCCATTTTCATGGCATCTGCCATTTGATAGTCCGCCGCAGGGTTGGGTGATTGATAGGCAACCCTGTCTTGCAAAACGCCTATAGAAGATTTCTTTGCTAGGTCTTTCAGAACAACCGCGCGGGCTGTGTTATCATCATTTCTTAAAACATCAAGCTGTGTGCCCGCCAAAATGGCCTGCCCACATATTTGGTGTGCTTTTTGATGTTTTAACGCAGGCACAAAAAGACTAGCGTCCAGCAATTCCTGCATGGCTTTTAAAAAATCATCATAGGCTCTCAGGCGGTCAACCGCGCTGTTGCCTGCTGCCTTCGTGTTTGGCTGCGCTTGTTTTTCTTTGGCCTCAGACGTGGGCGCGCCAGCCGCAGATATGGAAGGGCCCGCGCTTGTTTGCGCATCCAGCAAATCTTCTTTTGATAGTCCCGACATGTCGTTCATGGTGGCAATCCATATTTTCAATAATGAGGTGTTGTAAAGTACCAAAATCAGCTAAAAAATGCAAACTTTTGAAGGATTTAAGCCTTAACCCGCCCGAAGGTTTCCTATGGCCTGATCCTGCTCCATTAAATATAGCAATGTTTTCAATGCGTTACCGCGAGAACTTTCAAGATTTTCATCACGGGTCAATATTAACTTAGTATCATCCCGCGCCGTGGCAAGCAGGTCTCCATGGGCGGACAAATCCGCCAGTTTGAAGACGGGCAGGCCGCTTTGGCGGGTGCCGAGAATCTCCCCCCCGCCGCGAAGCTCCAGGTCCTTTTCAGCGATTAAAAATCCGTCCTCCGTATCACGCATGATTTTCAAGCGTTCTTTTGCGGCCTTGGATAATTTTTCATCATAGACCAAAAAGCAAAATGATTTATCACCGCCGCGCCCAACACGCCCACGCAATTGGTGAAGTTGCGCTAACCCAAAACGTTCCGCCTGTTCTATCACCATGATGGTGGCTTCGGGGACGTTCACGCCAACCTCAATCACCGTTGTAGCAACCAGAATTTTTTTGGTGCCTGCGATAAATTCTGCCATTACCGCATCTTTTTCGGCAGGCTTCATGCGGCCATGAATTAAACCCACGTCATCGCCGTAAATATCTTTGAGGATGTCATATCGTGCTTCGGCGGCCTGAAGGTCGAGCATTTCGGATTCTTCCACCAGTGGGCAGACCCAATAAGCCCGCGCGCCTGCCGCGACTTGGCGACCGACACCCGCGACCATTTCATCTACTTTTTCTTTTGATATCAGCAAGGTTTGAACGGGTTTGCGTCCCGGTGGTTTTTCATCCAGACGGCTAACCTCCATATCACCATAGGATGTCAGGGTGAGTGTGCGCGGAATGGGGGTGGCGGTCATGACGAGCACATCTGTCCCGCGCCCCTTGTTGGAGAGGGATAGACGTTGATGCACGCCAAAGCGGTGTTGTTCATCAATCACGGCCAATCCAAGGTCATCAAACTCAACCCCTTCTTGAAAGAGGGAGTGGGTGCCTATAACCACTTGCGCACTGCCATCTTTTATTTGTTCCAGCAAGGCCGTGCGTGCTTTGCCCTTATCACGCCCCGTTAAGGTGATGTGCCTTATACCAAGCGCATCAAGCCACGGCGAAAAACTATTAGCGTGTTGCCTTGCCAGTATTTCTGTGGGCGCCATAATGGCGGCCTGCGCCCCGCATTCTATGACGTTCAGCATCGCAAAGGCGGCGACAATGGTTTTGCCAGAGCCGACATCACCTTGAAGCAAGCGGAGCATGCGAATGGGTTCTTTCATGTCGCCATTGATTTCCGAGAGCGTGCGAAGCTGCGCCCCCGTTAATTTGAATGGTAAAACAGATTCCAGCTTGTCATG
>CAUJHK010000149.1 GCA_963204715.1 Pseudomonadota bacterium
GCCAATAGCTTTTTGGCTTTATCCCGCATCTCTCTGGCTTCAATAAGGGATGTTGTGGGAAATGTCCCCATGGCCATAAGTTTTTCTTTGCCCAAGAAGCGGTACTTTAACCGCCAGTATTTGCTCTCGTTTGGATTAACAAGAAGGTATAACCCGCCGCCGTCCGCCAGTTTATAGGGCTTTTCTTTGGCTTTAGCACTTTGGCAACGTATGACCGTAAGGGGCATGTGGGGGTATCTCCTCTGGGGGTATTGGTTGATACCCCCCAAATATACCCCCAATTCTTGCGGCTGTAAACGGATATGTGAGAACAAAGGAGAACGCTAGAAACAAAAAACCCTAGGTTTTCCTAGGGCTTTGCGGTCATTTGCGAATGTGGGTGAATGTCTGCGGGGAGTTAAATGGTGCCCAGGGACGGAATCGAACCGCCGACACAGGGATTTTCAATCCCTTGCTCTACCGACTGAGCTACCTGGGCACGCGCTCGGTAAAAAGTTTATAGAAGAAAGATATGGGCCTGTCCAGCCCCATTTGGGGCAAAATTGCCCCAATTAACCCATTGAAACGGCATCAATACTGTCCATTCGCTCGGATAGTGGGGGTGTGCGGCGTTTGCGGGTGATTTCGAGCAGGCCCAGAGCGGTCATCCCATGGATTTGAATGGTGCAGGGGTCTCCATCAAAGGCCTCTTCAACGCTCTTTAAAAAGGCGCTCTGGTCTGCCTTTTTGGTAAACTTTAAAAAATCTATCATAATAATTCCGCCAATATTGCGAAGCCGTATCTGACGCGCAATTTCAAGGGCGGCTTCGGTGTTGATGTCCATCACGCTGCGGTCGTCCCCGCTGCGGTTGACATCTATAGCCGTCAACGCCGCCGTTTGCTGAATAATCAGCGAGCCTCCGCTGCGCAGCAGGCCATAATCCTGAAACAAATCTTCAATATCTCCCAAAAGGCCGTGATGCTCGAAAAGGGCAAGGTCTTCTTCGGGGTGCTGGATGTGTGCGGTTTTAATTCTGGGCATAAGGTCGGGTCCAAAAATCTCGCACCATTCTTCAATTTGTTTAAACCTGTCCATGGTCACAACTTCGATGGTGTCGATGTTTTGTGAAGCCTGATCGCCCATGGTGCGGACAAACGCATCAGGCCCATCCAGAATAAGTTTTGGTGTGCTTCCTTCCAGATGCGGGCTTAGGCGTAGCCAGCTATTTTCCAAGATGCGCGCTTCACGTAGCAAAATGTCCATTTGTGTGTCTTCAGAGGATGCGCGTAAAATAATACCTTTGGCGGGTTCAAAGTTTTTGAGCATAGACATCATGTTCTCGCGCAGTTTTTTACTGCGGATGCGTGATGAAATCTGGTTGTCTTCCATCATGGGCGCATAGACCAAAAAGCGTCCTTGCAACGTAATGTCCATGCTCACTTTGGGGGTTTTGTCTTCGCGGGCGAAATCAAAATCTTCTTCACGGCGTAAATAACCGCTTTTGGCCTGTACGGCAATCATCTGCCCAGGTGAGATGAGTTTTGCAATGCTGATAGCGCCGCCTTTTGTTACCACGCCATCTTTGCCGACAAGGCGAACATCCTTGTTTTGTAAAAATCCCTCACGGTCTTTTGTCAGCTGGACAAAGGCGGCATCCATGGCTTTATCAATGCGCAAAACTTTTGCCCAGTAGACAGATCCCCATCGCACCTCTTCGGCGTCAGGGTCAACTTCCAGCCCCTCCAGCCGTCCATCACGCGTGGCCGCCACCCATAATCCGCCGTCCAGCTCTTCAACCATGATCTCCATGGGAATTATTCCTTTTTATAGCCTGCGCTTTTGAGCATACGCGATACATCATAAAGGGAAAGCCCTATAATGTTTGAATATGAGCCTGCAATATATTTTATAAACGTGGAAGCAACGCCCTGTATAGCGTACGCACCTGCCTTGCCTTCCCAATCGCCGCTCTGGATATAGCTTTCTATGTCTTCTTTGCTTAATCGGCGGGACATCACAAGCGTATCGCACAAATGTGTGATGGTTTTACCTGTTGGTGTTATAACGCAGATACCGCCATAAACCCTATGCCTGCGCCCTGAGAGAATGTTTAAAATACGCCGCGCATCCTCTGCGTCTTTTGGTTTATCCATCAAACGCTGGCCACAGGCGACAGTGGTGTCGGCGGCAAGAATAAAAGCATCTTTGTGCTGTTCATAAATTTTTTGTGCTTTTTGTATAGAAAGGCGTTTGGCAAGGTCGCGCGGGTGCTCATTTTTCAATGGCGTTTCATCAATGTCGGCTGGGATAATTTCGTCTGGCGTAATGCCTATCTGCGCGAGCAAGTCTACGCGGCGCGGCGAAGCAGAGGCGAGGATAAGCTTATTTCTCACGGAAAATAATGCGGCCTTTGGTTAAGTCATAAGGTGTCATTTCAACAACAACAGTGTCGCCTTCAAGCACGCGGATGCGGTTTTTGCGCATTTTGCCAGCGGTGTGGGCCAGCACAACATGGTCGTTTTCCAATTTGACGCGAAACATGGCATTGGGCAGAACTTCGCTCACCACGCCTTTGAACTCGATTAAATCTTCCTTGGCCATAAATTTCCTAAGAACCCTTTGGTTTTGTTGTCGTTTTTGTTGAATGGGTACTCTATACTCCCGATAGGGGAGGATTGCAAACGCCAAATCCCATAAAACACTTGCCAATCCTCAACTGTTTTGTTAATTATGGCAAACAATAGGCAAAATAAGGGGTAATAATATGAGTGTTCCATTTGGTAAAGCGGCAGAAGGCTCTCTGGAAGGGGGGCTTTATGATGGGTTTAGAGATGCCAAATTCCAGCAAGGTCTCACAAGTCCTTGGGTGAGTGCGGCGGTCACGCCTAAACCTGCTGCTCCTTTGACACAAGAAGAGTTAGATTCCCTTCGTCTGGATGAAGCACCCGCTGTCTATTGCACGGGCATGGGTTGGATTCCACCTCAAAACGGCTAGGCGTTAACGTTTGCGCTTCTAAATTTTTCTATCCAGCCCTGCATGCGCTCTGGCATGGTTTTCAGGGCTGTGCGGTTTACAATCAGACGTGACGACACATCCATAATTTTTTCCACCTCCACAAGCCCGTTGGCCTTTAACGTCCCGCCGCTGGACACCAAATCTACAATCAAACGGGCAAGGCCCAATGAGGGCGCAATTTCCATTGCCCCATTTAATTTAATACATTCGGCCTGCACGCCGCGCGCGGCGAAATGTTTGCGGGTTAAATTCGGGTATTTTGTTGCCACGCGAATATGGCTCCAGCTTTTGGGGTTTTCTTTTTTTGCCTCGGACTCTGGCATGGCCACGGACAGGCGGCACAGGCCTATGTTTAAATCTACAGGGGCGTATAAATCAGAATAATCAAACTCTTCCAAAACGTCTGATCCTGTAATGCCCAGATGCGCCGCGCCAAACGCGGTGAAGGTCGCCACATCAAATGACCGCACGCGGATGATGTCCATATCGGGCAAATTGGTTTTTAATTGCAAAAGGCGCGATGCGGAATCGTAAAACGCAGGTTCAGGTACAATGCCCGCCGCATCCAGATACGGTTGAACCTCTTCCAGTATGCGGCCTTTTGGCAGGGCGAATATAAGCTTGTCTTCTTGCATGGATTTATATGGCAGAACTTGTCAGCATAAGGCAAGGGGGTTATTGCGGCGGTGGGGGAACAAGGGAGAGATGCGGCTTTCGGGGTGGTTGGGGGGATATCATTTCTTCAATTCTTGTTGTTAAACGGTTGGCATATTTCTTAATATCACTGCCAAACTCGGTCCAACTCCACGCCAACATGCGTATTTCCTCTAAATCCTCTTCAAGGATTTCTTTTAGTTCAGAAAATTCAAACTCATTTTCATTTAGAGAAGATTGTATTTCTTCAAGATTTTGAAAAGCGTTCACATGCAACAAAAACGCCAATTCGGGCAAGGCGACATCAGGCGGATTCTGAATATCAAAATTCAGGCTCTCGTCAAAAAGAATAGAGGCTCTTAATAAAACATCCTCATCAAAGCCATCATCCCGCATCATACATTCTTCTGGGGCTTGCGGGTTTTGCACGGGCTCGTTCGCATGGACGATATATTCATCGCAAATAATAGCTGTCACAAGGGCATCATGGTCTATGACTGCGCCTTGGTTAAAGAAATAAGACTTATAAAGTTGATACAGCTCATATCTTTTTTGAACCTTGTCGTATGTCAGGTCTAAAGCCCAGCGGTTGTTTTCTGTCTGGCTTATTTGGGGGTTGCGACATTCATCCGCCATTACTTTAAAAATAAATTTTACGGCCTGACGCGCGTGAAAATCGTCTTCAGGAATTTGCAGGGCGTCAATTACACCCTGCGCGTGATATTTCCCAAAAGCTGTTACTTTATCAAACTCTTCAGATGTACGCATAAAACACTCTTCTTAAAAAAAACTACCGCTCGCTCACCCGTTCAATGTCCGCGCCGACACCGGTAAGTTTTTCGACGATGTTTTCATACCCGCGTTCAAGGTGGTAAATACGGTTCACAATCGTCTCGCCTTCCGCGACAAGCCCTGCAAGGACAAGCGCAACCGATGCACGCAAATCTGTGGCCATCACTTCGGCGCCTTTTAATTTGTCCACGCCGCGCACGATGGCGGAATTTCCTTGGATTGTGATGTTCGCGCCCATACGGCACAGTTCTGGCACGTGCATAAATCTATTTTCGAAAATGGTTTCTGTGACCATCCCTGCGCCCTTGCACATCGTCATCATCGCCATAAATTGCGCCTGAAGATCTGTTGGAAATCCAGGGAATGGCTCGGTCATGATGTCGATGCCCTGCAAATGGTTGCCGTTGCGATAAACAAAAACATCATCCCCATCTTGTTTTATTTCCATGCCCGCGCCCGTCAGTGGGCCGACAAGGGATGATAGAAAATCAAGACGTGTATTTTTAAGGCGTACTTCGCCGCCCGCCAGACCAACTGCGCACATATATGTACCTGTTTCTATGCGGTCAGGAATGCAAGAATGCGTAATACCGTTTAATGACTTTACCCCCTCGATGCGAATTTCAGATGTGCCAAGCCCTTCAATTTTTGCACCCATGGCAATTAAGGCGTTACCTTGGTCAATAATTTCCGGTTCACGCGCGGCGTTTGATAAAACGGTAATACCTTCGGCCAATGTCGCCGCCATCATAATATTTTCGGTTGCGCCAACGGACACGAAGGGGAAGGTGATGTGCGCACCTTTTAAACCGCGCGGCGCACGGGCTTTGATGTATCCACCATCTAACTCAATGTTTGCGCCCATCGCTTCAAACCCCTTGAGGTGTAAATCAACGGGGCGTGTGCCAATCGCGCATCCGCCGGGCATGGAAATATCGGCCTGACCACAACGCGCCAGAAGGGGGCCAAGGACAAGGACGCTTGCACGCATTTTACGCACCAAATCATACGGCGCGATGGTTGTTTTAATCTCTTTCGCATGAAGCATCGCCACGCCATCGGAACGAAGTGCAACGCTCATGCCCAGATAATCAAGCAGTTCAGCCAGCGTGCGCACATCGCCAAGCCCCACAGGCATGTTCGTAAATTCCATCGGCTGGTCGGTTAGCAAAGCCGCGCACATATGCTTAAGGGCGGCGTTTTTTGCACCCGAAATTTTAATCTCGCCTTTCAGGCGGTTTCCCCCGCGCACGCGCAGCGCATTCAGGTTTGATGGCTTCACCTCACCATGGATAATTTCGATGACTTCGCCTGCGCCGTTTACGGCCTGTGCTTGCTCTGCTTTGACTGCGTTCATCTTACTCATCCTTCATCCGTGGCAAGGTCACCCCGCGCTGTCCCATATATTTTCCTGCGCGGTCGGCGTATGACACTTCACATGGCGCTGAGCCCTTAAAAAACAAAAACTGCGCCACGCCCTCGTTCGCGTACACCTTGGCGGGAAGGGGGGTTGTGTTTGAAATCTCCAACGTCACATGGCCCTCCCACCCTGGCTCTAATGGTGTGACATTCACAATCAAACCGCACCGCGCATACGTGGATTTGCCCAAACAAATCACCAACACATCCTTTGGAATGCGGAAATATTCAACCGAGCGGGTGAGGACAAAAGAATTGGGCGGGATGATACAAACATCCACCTCACGGTCAACGAAGCTTTCCGCGCTAAAATTCTTGGGGTCAACAATCGCGTTATCCACATTGGTGAAAATTTTAAATTCGTTGGAACAGCGCGCATCATACCCATAGGATGACAGGCCATATGAAATCACGCCTTTGTGGTTTTGTTTTTCAACAAACGGGTCAATCATCCCTTGGTTTAAGGATAGGTCGCGAATCTGGTGGTCGGCCAGAATGCCAGGGTAAGCATTCGCATAATCTAGCGCAATTTGGTCATCATTCGCGGTTTTTAAGGTTTTCATCGCTGTCTTTCCCCTTTTGTTTCTGTGCGGCCAGTTTACGGCGTTTCAAATTCTCGCGCAAAGCCTCCTCGCGCTTTTGCACCTTAATTTGCGCGGCTTTTGCGCCTTTTTCCGTGAGATTGTTGCCCATATCACGCCCATTTTCCAAAATAAGCTTGGACTATAGACAAATGAGGCTTGAGAGGGAAGAGATATTATAGTAGTTTCCCGCTGGCTTTGGGGATTTTTGCCTCATACGCCCGTCTTTTTAAGGGCTGTTGTAGCTCAGTGGTAGAGCACTCCCTTGGTAAGGGAGAGGTCGAGAGTTCAATCCTCTTCAACAGCACCATTAACCAATTGCCTTATTCTGATTAAAATCATTGCATAGATATTATGGTATCTGCTAAATCCAATCCCTATGAGTATAAGACGTACATATGAAAATGTTGCCTCGCACTTCGGGCGCTATCCAGAGCAAACGCAAAGTCTTAGCGCACTGCCGTTTTATGAAAGAGTGGCTTTAACGAATTATGCTGCTGAAACAGGGCGTCATTCCCTTTATGAAAGATTGGTGACTGAACAAGGTTTAGAAATAGCCAATAGAAATAAGAATTTTTATAAATTTAAGCGTTTGGTTAAGCAGTTTCCCAAAATACCGCCTGAGTATTTTGATGGTGTAGAAATTTATCCCTTAGTCTTCACAAAATTGAAAAACTATTTGGTTATGGCTGATTTGTTTTCTCAAGAGTGTGATGATGTTAGAAGAAGAAATCAGCATGCCTATAAAGCATTCTTATTATTTGAAACGGCAGATAAATATAAAAAATTTGTAAAGAAAACGGCAAAAGCTAAATGGCGAAGTCCGCTCATGAATACTATAAATCAAATACCAATGCCTGCAAAAGGTGTTTGGCGAACTGTTGATTTTAGAGCATGGGGAGAGGCCTATTTACAATACGGCTTGCAAGCAACAAACCCTCTCTTTTCTACCGCCGCAAAATATATAAGGCCTGTTAAAAATAGACACTCTATCTCTTTAAGAGACTCTTGGGCCGAAATACTTAAAGTTGAAGATGTCGTTACGATGAATAAAGAGTCTGCCTCTCAGTTAATACAAGAAATTCAAAGATGGAAGTTAAATCCACGTGAAGTAAGAATATTGCTGGATGTTTTGAGTTTGCCTAGACAAAAGCCGAAAATAGAAAAAACAGTCCCTGATATAGAATTGGACGGTAGAAGTTTTGATATGGGCTATGCGCGTTTTAGAAAATTAGATGCAGATGATATGCGTATGTTCTTCATAGGAAAATATACGAACTGTTGTGAATGGGTTGGAGGAGAGTATTTTGGTTATAATGCTACGCCCGAACATGCATATAAGGAAAGAACCAGCAACTTTTATGTCGTAGAGGATAAAGAGGATGGTTCAATATTAGCGCATAGCTGGGTATGGAGAGGTAGTAATGGTGATCTGGTTTTTGACGGATTTGAATCTGCGACAGGCTCTAGTTTTAGGGTAGAAACCATTATTAAAATTATGGATTGTGTTGTGAGCTCTTTGGCAAATGAGAGCTATGCAGAGTATAAAATAGGTAACGTATTTCTTGGTAAGTGTAAGCATGCTTTTATGGATAGCATTAATGCACATTACAAAGATGGTTATCGAATGAAGGCCAGTGAATTGATGGACGAAAAAATTGGAGCAAACACTCAAAATGATTTTCCTCACTTAATTTATATTGGAAATCCAGAAAGATTGCTAAGGGGGAGCCAATATAATTTGGGTATTATCTTCCCTTCACAAAAATTTTATTAAAACATGCTCATGAACTAAGCCACCTGCTGTTCCAGCCAAATCTCTTCAAAACTTTCTAATTCCTTCATCACCTTCGCATATTTCTTTTGCGTGGGTTCTATGTTGGCAACATCATTGTAAAAATTTGGGTCGGCCATAAGGGCTTCTAAACGCTCGCGTTCGGCATTTAGTTTTTCAATGTCTTTTTCCAGCTCTTTTAATTTATGCGTGTTTAGTTTTTGTACAGGCATTCTTTCAGCAGGGGCTTGTGCGTCTTGGGCTTTTTTGGCCTTGTCGTCTTTGCGTTCTTCACGGCGCGCTTGAATGGTGAATTTGCGGTAGTCTTCCAAATCTCCTTCAAAGTCACGCACACTGCCATCTTTAACCAGCCATAATCTGTCGGCCACGCGCTCCACCATATTGGGGTCGTGGCTGACGATGACAATCGCGCCTTCATAATCATTCAAAGCCTGCACCAACGCTTCGCGTGCATCAATGTCCAAATGGTTTGTCGGCTCATCGAGCAATAACAAATGCGGGGCATCAAAACTCATGAACGCGAACAATAACCGTGCCTTTTCACCGCCGCTTAACGCCGATATCTGGTTGTCGGCAAGCTCGCGTGAGAATCCAAACTGTCCCAATTTTGCCCGCACTTTTGGTTCGGTGATGTCTGGATTTTTTGTCCGCATCATTTTAAACATTTCATGGTACGGCGTGGAATCCACATCCAGCTCATCCGTTTGGTGCTGTGAGAAGTAACCAATGCGAAGCTTGCTTGATCTGAAAATATCACCGTTCATCACGCCGAGTTTTCCAGCGATAAGTTTAATCAAGGTTGATTTACCATTCCCGTTCGCGCCAAGCAATGCAATGCGGTCATCACGGTCAATGTTGTCATTCACTTTTTTTAGAATAGGCACGCCATCGGTATATCCCACATCCGCGCGGTTGATGGATATCATAGGGGAGGGGATTTTATCAGGGCTTGGAAAGTTAAACTTCACCGCACGCTCGGCAATGACGGCATCCACAATATCCATTTTTTCCAAGGCCTTCATACGGCTTTGGGCTTGACGGGCCTTGCTGGCTTGGGCTTTGAAGCGGTCGACGAATTTTTGCATATGCTCGCGGTGTGCGGCTTGCTTTTCATGCATTTTTTGTTGCAATCCCAAACGTAGCGCGCGCTCTCGCTCGAACGTGTCGTAGTTCCCCGTATAGAGCGTGAGCTGCTTTTTATCGACATGGATAACGTGGTCAACGCATTTGTTGAGCAACTCACGGTCGTGCGAAATGACCATCAAGGTGTGTGGGTATGATGCAAGATAGGTTTCGAGCCACATGATGGCTTCTAGGTCCAAGTGGTTCGTCGGTTCATCGAGCAATAAGAAGTCAGGCTCAACGAACAACGCCGCCGCCAAAACCACGCGCATGCGCCACCCTCCGCTGAACGATGAAAATGGTTCGGTGAGTTGATGTTCTTTAAATCCCAAACCTGTGAGCAGAGTTGCGGCCTTGGCGGGCGCGGCATAGGCATCAATTTCACCAAGGCGTTCATAAATTTCGGCAATCTTGTTTGGGTCTGCTTCAGTTTCCGCATCGCGCCATAACTGTGCCATCTCTTCGTGCGCAGCCATAACAAGGTCAATCAGCGGGGTGTCCGTTTCGGGGATATCTTGGCGCACCATGCCAAGCTTTTGCTTTTGATTGAGCGTTATTGTGCCGCCATCGACCTGTAAATCACCCGAAATCAGTTTAAACAATGTTGATTTTCCAGCGCCATTCAAGCCAATAACGCCCACTTTCCACCCGTCCATAATGGTCAGGTTGGCGTCTTCTATAATGGTGCGGGCGCCTATTTTATAGGTCAGATTGGTGATGTTTAACATGTATTTGGCTTTCTAGGTTATGGCTTCATAACGATAAAATCACAAAAGGGCAACGAAACATCTTTACAAGGACTATATTCCCATGTATGGTAATGTTTTAAACGGGCGACGTGCGTCTTTTTCCTCCCCCCAAAAAAACCCATGGTTTGTTCACAGATGGATTTGATCCCCTCAAATCCATGGCCGGGTTTTGCGCGTCCCCGTTTCACCTTAACCCCATATTTTATTAGGAGAAATTCATGGTATCACTCGGATTGGGACTTGGCGTGGGCCGAACGTCTGGCAGGTCGAAAATAAACGCACAGGTTGCCTCACGCGCGGCTCTGCCCCAGACATTCGTCGCGCAGACTGGCGGAACGGCAGGCAAACAAGCCCAGCAGGAAATGAAAATAGACATCTATAACGCCTGCTCAAATCTTATATTTAGATGGGCAAATGTTCGGTGTAACCCATCAACATCGCCTTCTGTTCTAGAGGCAGGTGAATATAGTTTTACACTAAAAGCGGCTTTGCGCATTGGCTCAACGGTCTATCCCATATCGTTCTCATCGGGGCGCACAGTCACTGTTGCGCCTGATGCTATAGTAGAAAGTCTTCCTTTGGGTATTACAATCCCTGCCAACACAGGGGCTTATCTGCGGTGGCTTATTGATTTTGATACGGCACCCGTAAATTGGCCGCTTGGTACGCGCTATAACACAACTGGATGGAGCCAGTTTGGAAATGCACTGACAGACATTGTTGACACAACAACACCTATCTATGCCCTACCCGCAAACATGGCTGTTCTTCCGCCTTACCAGATTACAGGCAAAACGGCTAGAAATCTGGCCTTTGAAATCATGGGGGACAGTGCGTCAGCAGATGGTGCTAATGATGCTTATGCCTATAACACAGGCTGGTCACAGCGCGCCCTTCATGCTGCACAAATACCTTTTATAACAAACGGCGCGTCGGGAAATTCTCTTGCTATACAAATTGAAAGCTGGGGTTCTACGGCGGCGCAGCAGGCACGGCGCAAGCTCACAAGGGCAAACAGTGCCATATCCCATGTGTTATGTGGTCTTTGCACAAATGACTTTGCATCAGGGGCGACAGACGCCCAAGTGCTTGCAAGGCTGGCAACGCTGAAAACACAGATGGATGCCCTTGGTATTAAAACAATACCAGTCACATCCATGCCTCGTACAAACCCTGCCAACAACGCAAAATACAGCGCAGACAGCGTAAACTTATGGACATATCGCCGTAATTTCAATGACGCTATACGGGCGAATAATGGTGTCGGGTATGGGTATTTTGACAGCGCCCTTTACACACAAGACCCTGGCAATATTGATTTATGGCGCACAGACTTAGGAACACCTACATCGGACGGTATTCACCCAAGTTCAGCAGTTCATTCTGCCATGGCGACGGCAGCAACAGCCTTCTTCAATACATTTAAATGAAGCTACTTCTGTCCGTGAGATTCATCTTTTAAATCAACGGGAACTTTTGGTAGTGGCGTTGTCACCTCAACAATGGGGGACACGCACGCCGTTGTGCCTTTTAAAAGTTCTGGCCATTTTTCAACCCAGCCGCGTGTGTGGTCGGCGTCAGGCACAAGGCTGTAATGCACACAGTCGGTTGAACCCATAGACTGGATGAAGGCGTGATAAACGGCCGGCGGTGTTACGGCATCACCCGCGCCAATAAAATGGTGCTGTGGCACTTTGGCCATGGAGGGGGCGTAAGCAATCGCTTTCAAGTTGTCGGGGTCAAGCGGGGAGGTGACGGCGTCATAGACCATGTCAGGTGAAAGATTTCCCGCAACTGTACGAAGGCTTGCCACATCACTGCGCTGGGTGGAGAGGATGGCGGCTATGTTTGCGCCCCCGTCATACCCAATCAGGTTAAACTCTGTAATGCTGTAGCGGGCTTTCATATCATCCAGCGCGGCATTATAGGCGGCAAAAACTTCAGGGGAATAGCGGCGCGTCGTCCAGAATTTGGAGGGGCAGGCCTCTTCATCTTGCGTTTCTCTGAATTGGCAAGGGCGACCAATATATCCAAGGTTGGTGGCGTGGTCGCGTGAGGCCAGGTGCAATGCCACTGGGTTTTCTGGGGATGGGTCTTTGCCAAACATGGTTTTGGAGATGCCATCACCTTCAATGTAAATGTTGGCAGGCTCACCGCGCTGGTGCATGCGCTCCCACAGTTGCAAAGTCATGCCCGCTTCGTCAAATTTGCGCTCTACCATAAAGGCGGGGCGGGCAATGCGCTCTGCCGTGACTTCGGTAAATTCCGATACTGCACCCGTGCAGGCGGATAAAGCGACTGGCATGGCCATCAAACAAAGCGCGGCAGTGCGAAGAAGATATTTTTTCATGATGGATGTCATCCTGTAAAAGTTAATTGGTTTGGTTGGTTTTAAATGCAATAATTTTTTCTTTTGTAATAGTTTGGGTGGCTTCGATAACTTTAACAATAGGGGGGCTTTCGAGTTTTATTTCTTTTATTTCTTTCATAAGTTCATCAAAATCGGTGCTGTCGGCCACAACAACTTTATCCAAACCTATAACGTCACCAGATAAAATTTTGTTTTTTACACTAAGAGCTTCTGCTTCATTAAGAGTAACAAGAAAACTCAGAGATTTTCTATGTACATATTTAAGTGCAATTGCTTCTAGGTCTGCCTGCTTGTATCTCTCCCTTAAGCTGGTTTTTGCGCTTATGCATATTGGGCCACGTTCGGGCGAATAAAACATTATATCGTAAATGACGTTGGGAACAAATGCCACTTTTGCGCTAATATGAAAAGGCAGAAGGTCTTCTCTTACACAAAGCGTTGCCAAAATATATTCAAATATCCTTCCGTTAAGACTATTATTTTTATCAGGATATGCGGTATAGGCCTCCCAGCAATTTTTTACGTACTCTGAGGGGCGATTGTAAGAGATCTTGAAAAAATCTGGGATTATTTCTTCAAAAAGAGAACACGCCTTTGCATCGCCATCTATAACTATGCCAATTTCCTTAAGCATTTTTAATGGCCTTGACTATATTTTTTGCAATAGCCTGTATTAATGGAACGGCCACAGAGTTTCCAAACTGTTTGTATGCGGAAGCATCTGAGACGGGAATTAGAAAACTATCGGGATATCCTTGCAATCTTGCCCATTCTCTAGGGGTCATTCTTCGAATCCCCTTGCGGTTAATTTTCCCTTTTATGTTGGTAGTGGGTGTAAAATCAGTAATTCTGTCGTCTATCACTAGGTTTCTTTCTCTTCCCATGCCGCCACACACAATCGCGTTGGAGATAGAGTCGTCGGCGATTATCTCATACCCGAACCCGTTTCCTTTTTTTGCGTGCCTATTTTTGTGCTTAACCAGGGTGCTTAAATACTGATTGGAAAGATAATATTTGGAAGCAACAACCTTCTCTTCTTTTACATCTTTAAACGTTTTTTGTTTTTTTATTGGAGTGGGAAAAGAAAAAGAATTATTTTTTACGTCCTTTCGAAAACCGACAATAAATATTCTTTCTCTGTTTTGTGGCACGCCAAAATCTTTTGCATTTAATACTTTGGGTTCTGGGACATGATACCCTAGATCATTTCTTAAAACATTCAGGATGGTTTCTAGTGTTTTCCCTTTGTCATGATTGACCAGTCCTTTGACATTTTCTAGGAAGATGGCTTTGGGCTTTTTCTTTTTGATGATTTCTGCAACTTCAAAAAACATTGTGCCGCGAGTGTCTTCAAAACCGCCTCTTCTACCAGCTATTGAAAAGGCTTGGCAGGGAAAGCCTGCGCATAGAACATCAAACGCGTTAGGGACAGCCAATTTTGTTTCTAGTTGCGTGATGTCGCCGTGTGGAGTTTCTCCAAAATTTGCTTTGTATGTTGTTTGTGCTTTTTCATCCCACTCACTCGAGAAGACGCACTCGCCACCCAGATTTTGCAGGGCTAGCCTAAAACCACCTATCCCTGCAAACAGGTCAATGAAAGAAAATTTAGCATTTGTGGGTGTGGGAAAGGGTACAGGGGCAACCGCCTTAATGAGGCATACCGTCTTTTCTTTTTTTTCTTCTGTCTGCGCCTTTAGGGCTATTGCAGAGCTGTGAAAATTCATAAGAAATCCTTTTGAAGAGTATGATTCTCAATTTACATCAGTCCTTAGCCAGTTTCTACTGCTAATTCCCTTCTTTCAAAGCCTGCGGATGCCAGCCGCTGCGCCATGTTTCCATGGGGACAACCCAGGCGTTCGCGCCATTGTCTTCAAACCATGAATCCACGGCAAACTGCGCGCCTGTTTTGGTTTCGGTGATAACGGCGGTCTGGTGCATCCACCCACGGCCAGAAATTATGGGCCATCTTACTTGCGGCTGACCAATGGTGTGGAATGTCACCAATCCCTTTTGTATCAACAGCGTAATATAAATTGTTGTGTTTGTGCTTTCATCCACGCAGTCAAGTTGTCCTTTGCCAGTCTGGATAAACGTGCCGCGTTTGTCGTCTGCCGTTCCCGTGATGGGGCCGACCACCCGTTCAAACGCGCCAATGGTGCGGGCTATTTTTGCGCGCTCATCTTTTGCATTTTTTGCTTTTACGCCAAAGGCTTTTTCAATCTTGTTCCAGTCTTGCTTGTTCAAAATAACGTTCTTATGAATGGGGCAGCCATAGCCTTCGCAATGCGGAAAATTTTCCACGCGTATGTCGGGCAGGTTTTTCTTGGCCATGTAATAGGGCAAGGAGGGTTCTAGCTCATTGGCGCAACCGCTTAGCAAAAGGGCGGACATCAGCAATGTTTTTTTCATGATCGTATTTCCAAAATGACGGGAACGTGGTCAGACGGCGCTTCTTTTGCACGCTCATCCTTGTCCATGGTGCATGAGAGCAGTCTGTCTGTAATAGGCGGCGAGGTCAGGAAATGGTCAATCCGAATTCCTTGGTCTTTTTGCCAGGACCCTGCCTGATAATCCCAGAATGTATATTGATGGCTCAATTGGTTGAAGACTCTAAACGCGTCTGTTAATCCAAGGTTTAAGAAACTTCGAAATTGCGCCCTTGTTTCAAGACGATAAAGCGCATCATTCTTCCAAACGTTGACATCCCAGCAATCACGTTCTTCAGGAATAACGTTAAAATCACCGCAGATTAAAAAGGGAACATCATTGGCACGCAGGAATTTTATGCGGTCATACAGCCGTTCCATCCATGATAATTTATAAGTGAATTTTTCGGTGTCCACGGGGTTGCCGTTGGGTAGATATATCCCGATAAGGCGAAGGCCGTTGCTCTCAATTTCCAGATATCGTGCCTGCTCGTCCGCATCATCACTGGGCAATTTATCCAAAATAACGTCAAACGAACTATTGGATGTTGCCAGTACCGCAACGCCGTTATAGGCCTTGTGGCCAACCGCATGGGTCGTGTCCCCTTCAAAAGCTTCAGTGGGGAAGTCCAGCCCCTTTAATTGTTGTAATAATG
>CAUJHK010000150.1 GCA_963204715.1 Pseudomonadota bacterium
TTACATTTATCCTTGAAGTCCCGCCAGAAGATGGATTAAAGCGGGCAGGGCGAAGAGGCGGCGTTGGCGATACCTTTGAAACCAAAGCGATAGAGTTCCATGAAAAACTGCGCAAGGGTTATCTTGATATTGCTGCCCAAAATCCCGCACGATGTGTTGTCATAGACGCAACACAAGACATCAACACCATCGCACAACAAATCCTTGAACGGGTGAAACACCATGTTTGACGATATGTTCGAAGAAGAATTTGAGGATGATGATGTCTATGCGCCATCGGCAGTGGAAGGCCTAAAGCCTCCCCGTGAAACAACCGATATGTTTGGCAATGAGGCAACAGAACAAACGCTTCTTGATCTATACAACAAAGGCACATTGCCGCACGCCCTTGTCTTTGCAGGGCCTTTGGGCGTGGGAAAATGCACCATGGCCTTTCGCCTTGCGCGCTTTCTATTAAAGGATGGCGCGGGGGCTGATGATAACGCCATGGATAGCCTATTTGGCGATGCCCCCACCAAACCAACAAGCTTTAGCGTAGATGAAAGTGACCCCGTCTTTCGCAAAGTGGCCTCTGGCGGCCATCCTGATTTGCGCTTTGTGGAGCGGGCGGTTGACCCCAAAACAGGCATCAAAAAGGGCGTTTTAGACGTGGACACAGTGCGCGAAATAATCCCCTTCCTTCGCAAGACAACGGCAGAAGGCGGCTGGCGCGTTGTGATAGTGGATGAAGCAGATTCCATGAATCGTAACTCCCAGAATGCTATTTTAAAAATTCTCGAAGAGCCGCCAGAAAAATGTTTAATTATTTTGATATGCAATCGACATGGCTCTATGTTACCCACCATTCGATCCCGCTGCCGTGTGTTTCACTTTGCTCCATTGGCAGGTGATACATTACTCTCGCTTCTAAAGCGCGCCGCGCCCTCCACACCAGAATCAGAACTTAAACTGCTGGCCGCCTTGTCTGATGGCAGCATGGGCCGCGCCCAGACCATGATGGAAGAGGGGGGAATTAATATGCTCCGTACCCTTATCTCTTTTTTTGAAGATTGGCCAAAATGGTCTTGGTCAAAAATACATCCTATGGCAGACAATCTTTCGCGGGCGGATTCAGAAAAAAGCTATCTGGGTTTTGCCAGTGTTTTTGAATGGATCACGACAAGCTTTTTAAAATCCAAAGCGATAGGGGATCACGCCTTGCCCGAAATTTTAGCTTCAGAAGGGTTAAACCCCTTGAAAAACCATTATTCTCTTGAACAATGGATAGAAATTTGTGAAAAACTAAACAACCATTTTACAGCCATTGACCAAAGCAATCTTGACCGCCGCCAGGGGGTTATCGGTGCCTTTGCCATACTCGGATAGAAAAAGATAATTATGAGCGATAAAAAAAGTTACTACATCACTACGCCCATTTACTACGTGAATGACAAACCACATTTGGGTCATGCGTACACGACCATTGCATGCGACACCATGGCGCGGCACAAACGCCTTGATGACTATGATGTTTATTTTCTAACGGGTACGGACGAACACGGACAAAAGGTCCAGCAGGCCGCCGAGGCAAAAGGCATTGACCCCCAGACCTTTACGGATGAAGTATCGCAAACCTTTCGCAATCTCTGGCCACGCCTGAACATTACGAATGATGACTTTATCCGCACAACAGAAGACCGCCACAAAAAGGCGTGTCAGGCGCTTTGGAACAAGCTTGTTGAATCGGGCAATATTTATCTGGATTCCTATGGCGGCTGGTACGCCGTGCGCGATGAAGCTTATTACGGCGAAGATGAGCTTACAACAAACGCCGCGGGTAAAAAAGTCGCTCCTTCAGGCGCGGAATGTGAATGGGTGGAAGAAGAAAGCTATTTCTTCAAGCTTTCCGCATGGGGTGATAAACTTCTTGACCTTTACACCAAAAATCCAGATTTCATTCAACCCGATGCAAGGCGCAATGAAGTGATTAGCTTTGTAAAAAGCGGCTTGCGGGATTTGTCTGTGTCCCGCACGCGCCTCACATGGGGCGTACCTGTGCCGAATGCGCCAAACCACGTCATGTATGTCTGGATTGACGCGCTGACAAATTATATCTCTGCACTTGGCTATCCTGATGAATCCGCGCCGCTTTACCAAAAATTCTGGCCAGCCAATGTCCATGTGGTCGGCAAAGACATCTTGCGCTTTCATGCCGTTTACTGGCCTGCGTTTTTAATGGCAGCAGGCATTCCTGTGCAACACAAGGTTTTTGCCCATGGATGGTGGACTATCGAAGGCCAAAAAATGTCAAAATCTGTTGGCAATGTCATTGCCCCTGATGATTTGATAAACAATTACGGCCTTGATCAATCACGCTATTTCGTCCTTCGCGAAGTACCTTTTGGCAATGATGGTGACTTTTCACATGATCAGGCGATTGCGCGGATAAACTCTGACCTTGCCAACGGCTTTGGAAACTTGGCACAGCGCACATTGTCTATGATAGCCAAAAACTGTGATGGGAAAGTTCCCGCGCACGGTGTGTTCACAAAGGACGACACAGCGCTATTGGATGAATGTTACAAGAACCTTATTCCAAACATGCGCAAAGAGTTTGATAAATTTGCCTTTAGCCGTGGGCTAGAAGGCATCTGGAAACTGGTCAACGCCGCCAACGCGTACATTGATGTTCAAGCCCCATGGTGTTTGAAAAAGACTGATGTTACGCGCATGGAAACTGTTTTGTATGTGCTGGCCGAAACTATTCGCTGCCTTGGCATTGCTGTGCAATCCGTTGTACCAGAATCCGCCGCCAAAATGCTCGACCAAGTGGCTGTGCCTATGGACAAACGCCAATACGCCCATATATCACCTGATAATGCTTTGGTTACGGGCACAGAACTTCCTGCACCAACGGGCGTTTTTCCGCGCATTCAACCCATTGATGAAAAGGTAGCTTAAACAGCATTACATGGTCGCACATCTTTGGATTTATTTGGCATTATCGGCCTCCGTGCTTTGGGGGCTTGGTTATGCCATGTCTGAAAAAGTTTTGAACACGGGTCTTCACCCCAGCATAGTTATGTTGACCACGGCGAGCATTACATTGCCGCTGTTTATATTTTTGGCCTTTTATCTTGATCAGGTAAAACCGGGTATAGCATTGCTGTCCTCGAATCCAAAACTGCTGGGCATGATGCTTATAAACGCCGTCTGCATTCTGATTGGCTCTTATTTGATACTCGTGGCCATAAATTTAAAAAATGCCACATTGGTCAATGTGGTTGAATTAACATACCCTTTGTTCACCGCGCTTTTTGCATACTTTCTTTTAAAGGAAGTGCAGTTTAACCAGTGGACTTTCATAGGCGCAGCTTTTGTTATCACAGGGGTGGGCATTATTGCCTTTAAGAGTTAGCCATGTGGATAGACTCTCACTGCCATTTAAACCATGAGCGAAACGCCGATGGCGATTCACCATCAGATATCGTTGCACGCGCAAAATTGGCGGGTGTTGATGGCATGGTGTCTATTTGCTGTGATATCAAATCAGAATTCCCAAACTTGCTGAAAACTATAAACCCGCTTGAAAATGTCTGGTGCACCATAGGCACACACCCACATGATTCGGGCGTTGAA
>CAUJHK010000151.1 GCA_963204715.1 Pseudomonadota bacterium
TCTTCCATTCTTCTTATAAACCTGCTGACCATCAAGCGAGCCTACAAAGATATCCAGATGAAGCTCATCAGCGCTTCTTAAAGTTGCGTGCGCGCCTATGGGTGTGTGGCAGGAGCCATCAAGAATTTGCAAGACGCGGCGTTCTGCCATGCCACAAACATGCGTTGGAATATCATGAATGGAATCAAGAAAAGCCCTTGTTTTCAGGTCATTTTCACGCGTTTCAACAGCCACAATCCCCTGTCCACAGGCAGGTGTCATCTCTGCTTTGTCTATAGCGTGAATATAGTCGCCTGATACGGACAAACGGTTTAAGCCCGCCATGGCCAAAAATGTGGCATCCACCAACCCTTCATCCATTTTTGCAATGCGTGTAGCAACATTCCCGCGAATGGTAACAACTTTTAGATCTGGCCTGTGACTTAGCAAGATAGACTGCCTTCTGGCAGATGATGTTCCTACAACCCTGCCCGCGGGGAGGTCAAAAAAAGACTTTGCCTTGCGGCAGATAAAGGCATCCCGTGAATCCTCACGGGGCAAAACATGGTCAATCGCAAGACCATGGGGAAGAAAAGACGGCATGTCTTTTAGGGAATGAACGGCACAGTCAATTTCACCATCCATCAGAGCCTTTTCAATTTCACGAACAAAAAGCCCTTTTCCGCCCTCAATTTCGGAAAGTTTTTTCTCTCCGTCTTCTGGCTTCCAGTCCCCCGAAGTTTTGATGATTACACGGGAAATCTGCAAATTTGGGTGGGACGCTTTAAGAGCATTTTCCACCATTTCCGTCTGCTTAATAGCCAGTGGAGAGCCACGTGTACCGATTTTTAAAAGATGTTGCGTTATTTTGTCCATCATGCCGCTTTCTTTAGCATGACTTTTTGGTGTCTGTCATGGTAAAACACGCCCCATGATTGTTCTAGGCATAGAAACCTCCTGCGACGAAACGGCCGTTGCCATTATCCGTGATGACAAGACCATTATGGCCAACGTGCTTTTATCGCAGCTTAAGGAACACCGCGCCTTTGGCGGCGTTGTTCCCGAAATTGCCGCCCGTTCACACATGGAATATCTGCAGCCCATCCTTATAGCTGCGATGCAATATGCGAATATGGAGTTTTGTGACCTTGATGGCGTAGCGGCCACCTGCGGGCCTGGGCTGATTGGCGGGGTGATGGTGGGCATGATGGCAGGAAAAGCGATTGCCTCCTCACAAAACATTCCTTTTATTGCTGTCAATCATCTGGAAGCCCACGCGCTGACCCCCCGCCTGACCCATGACTTGAAATTTCCCTATCTTTTGCTCCTTGTATCAGGCGGACATAGCCAGATTTTGATTGTCGAAGATGTTGGAAAATACAAAAAGCTTGGCTCCACGCTGGATGATGCCATGGGAGAGTGTTTTGATAAGTCAGGAAAGCTGATGGGGCTGCCCCACCCTGGCGGGCCGCATGTGGAAAAAGCGGCGATGGCTTGCAAAGATACACAAAAAGCTTTTGAAAAATTTCCATTGCCCCAGCCCATGAAGGGACGGGCTGGGTGTGACTTTTCTTTTTCAGGGCTAAAAACTGCCGTGCGCCTGCATGTTGAAAAATTGCCCGCAGGAAAACTTGAGTATGAAGATGTTTCACAACTATGCTATTCCTTGCAAGAAACCATGTCTGAGATAGCCGTTGACCGTTTAAAAAATGCTATAGCACAATTCAAATCAATATACCCTGACCTGCAGCACACACCTGCGCTTGTTGTATCTGGCGGTGTCGCGGCCAATAAAAAGATCCGCAATGCGCTAAATAGCCTTGCCGCACTGCACGATATGGAATTTGTTGCCCCACCTTTAAATTTATGCTCCGATAACGGTGCCATGATTGCATGGACTGGGGTTGAGCGTTTAAAAAGAAACATGACCAACACACTTGATATAGCGGCGCGCCCAAGATGGCCTTTGGAAGACCTTAATTAAAAAAACAGGGAATTAAAAAATAATGACATCTATTTCTATTATTGGCGGCGGCGCATGGGGCACAGCACTGGCACAAGTATTTGCAACCGCTGGCCACGCCATAACGCTTTGGGCTCTTGAAGACGATGTGGTATCTTCTATAAACGCAAGCCATGAAAACAAATTGTTTTTGGCAGGCGTTGCGCTGGATGATAAAATTACAGCCATATCAGATATAGAAAAAGCTGCGAAGGCAGATATTTTGTTGCTAGTCCCGCCGGCGCAATATCTGCGCGGCACACTGCAAAAATTAAAGCCCCATCTTTTGCCTGAAACCACGCTTGTACTTTGTGCCAAGGGAGTGGAGATTGACACAGGCATGATGCTCTCCCAAATTACGCAAGAGGTTCTACCCAAAAACCCCCTGGCTGTTTTGACAGGCCCAACCTTTGCCATCGAAATAGCCAAAGGCCTACCCAGTGCATTGACGTTGGCGATGAAAGATTTGGAATCGGCAGAAAAACTGGCAGAAATTTTAAACAACCGCACCCTGCGCCTCTACCCTTCTGATGACATTATCGGCGCACAAATTGGGGGCGCCGTTAAAAATGTGATAGCTATTGCATGCGGCATTATTGAAGGCAAGAAGCTGGGGGACAGCGCACGCGCCGCGCTCATTACACGAGGACTGGCTGAGATTGCACGCCTTGCCAAAGCGCTGGGTGCCAAAAAAGAAACATTGATGGGCATGTGCGGCGTGGGAGATTTGCTTTTGACGTGTTCCTCCATGCAATCTCGAAATTTTTCTCTTGGCGTGGCCTTGGGACAAGGAAAAACACTGCCTGAAATTCTAGCCACGCGAAATTCTGTGACAGAAGGTGTTTACACCGCCAAAGCCCTTGATACCATGGCGCGCAACAATGCAGTGGATATGCCAATATCTTCTGCTGTTCATAAATGCCTGTCCGAAACGGTCAACATAGAAGAGTTGATTGGACAGATGCTGGATCGCCCGCTTAAAAGCGAGAGGGCATAGATGGCCTACTGGCTTATAAAGTCTGAACCTTATAAATGGTCCTGGGACATGCATGTCAAAAAAGGCGTGCAGGGATGGGATGGTGTTCGCAATTATCAAGCATCCAACAATATGAAGGCCATGAAAATTGGCGATGAGGCCTTTTTTTATCACTCCAATGAAGGGAAAGAAATTGTCGGGATTGTAGAGGTGGTTAAACTTTACCACCCCGACCCCACGGATGAAAAAGGACGCTTTGGCATGGTGTCCTTTAAAGCCATCCGCCCCTTAAAAAAATTTGTAACCCTTGAGCAAATAAAAGCCACACCAGCGCTTTCTGGTATGGCCCTTTTAAAACAATCTCGTTTGTCTGTCTCACCTGTAACGCAGGCAGAGTGGGATTGCATATTATCTTTAAGTCATTGATATATAATAAATTATTTTTTTACATAATTTTATTGATTTTCTTTACTCGTCCTGTTATTGTCTGGCATCAATTTAGTTTTTTGGAGGAAGTATGGGAATTTTCAAAAAATCTGCCGCAGCTTTTGCCCTTGCCGCCGCAACAGGAACATCTGGCTGTGTTACAGACAACGCCAACCCGTATGCCGTGACGGCTGCTGGTGCGGCCATAGGACACGCCTTGGGAGATAGTCTTGACGATAATCACGGCGGTGCCATTGGCGCCGCTATCGGCGGCGTTCTAGCCAGCGGCTATATCAACCAAGCACAAAGATGCCGTCAGAATGACAGCGCAAACACATATGCTGTAAGAGATAACCGCACGGGACGCATAGTGACATACACAACCACCCAGCAAAGCAACACTAACTGCACCAGTTATGTCTCTGGGGCCCCAAGACCAAT
>CAUJHK010000152.1 GCA_963204715.1 Pseudomonadota bacterium
CTATCAACCGTATAGAGAGCAAGAGCATCCAGCGTGGCGCGAAGCGGGGAGTCTGGCGCTTCTGACAAGGCTTCGCGGGCTTTGTTGGCAAAGTCACGCGCCATTGTCAGACCATCATCCAATGTGTTGTGACGCTTTAGAATAGAAATGGCGCGGACAAGGTCTGAATCATTCTGGTTTTTATCGGCTAGTGTACGCTGCCAGAATTTTTTCTCTTCATCATTGGCCTTTTGCAAAGCCATTAAAACGGGCGCGGTCATTTTCCCCTCGCGGAAATCATCACCAATTTCCTTGCCAAGCCTTTCTGACGTGGACGCATAATCCAGAACATCATCGGCAATTTGAAAGGCTATGCCTAAATTCATGCCATACTCGCACATAATTTTCGCGGCGTTATTATCCACGCCTGCAACAATGGGGCCAATCTCACAGGCGGCGGCAAACAAGGCAGCAGTTTTACCACGGATAACGTTCAGGTAATCATCCATCGAGGTGTCAAGATTTCCCTGGATGGATAATTGTAAGATTTCACCTTGGGTGATGATGGCGGAAGCATCAGACAAAATGCGAAGCACATCAAGATTTCCATCTTCGACCATCAATTGAAACGCTCGAGAAAATAAAAAATCACCGACCAGAACGCTGGCCTCATTGCCGTAAATGGCGTTGGCAGATTTTTGGCCGCGCCGCTCATCACTGTCATCCACCACATCATCATGAAGCAATGTGGCGGTATGGATAAATTCAACGGCTGTGGCAAGGCGGTGGGCGCGGGGCATATCGCCGCCATAAAGGGCTGTGGCGGCCAGGGTCATAAGGGGGCGGATGCGCTTGCCTCCAGCCGCAATCAGATATCCTGCCAGTTGCGGAATCATGGCTACAGGGCTTTCCATCCGTGCCAAAATCATGGCGTTGACGGCATTCATATCCTCCAAAAGCAGAGATTGAAGGTCATCAAGCGGGCTTTTGCTTGTCTTTTTTGCCAGATTAGGGTTTAACGCTGTCATACGCAATCCATTAGACCACGCAAAGGAAAACGTCCAGAGTTTATGAACGATACGGCCCCTGAAATTCATGTTTTGGACCATAAAGTTCGGCTTTTGCAGGCCAAAGAAGGTTTTCGCACGTCCATGGACAGCGTTTTTGTCGCCGCCGCCTGTAAGGCAAAGGATGGGAATAGGGTTTTGGACATGGGCGCGGGCGTTGGCGGCGCAACATTTTGTCTGGCGTGGCGCGTGGCAGGGGCGCACGTTACGGGCGTTGAAATTCAAAAAAGCCACGCTGACCTCGCACAACAAAACATAGCCCTTAATAATGTCGATGGGCGTGTGGAAATTGTTTGCGCCGACATACGCGATTATGTGCCTGATGAAAAATTTGATCATGTGATGTGCAATCCGCCTTATCTGGAGGCAGGGCATTACACACCATCACCGTCCCTTGAACGCGCGCTTGCGCTGGGCCACCATGAAAGTGAAATGACGCTTCTGGATTGGATCAACGCTGGGTACAACAACGTAAAGTCTGGTGGGACGTTCACCATCATTCACCGCGCCGACATGGTTGATAAAATTATTAAAGCTTTGGGCAGGCGCTTTGGCGCGGTGGAGATTATCCCGCTCTACCCCCGCATGGGCGTTGATGCCAAGCGCGTCATTGTCCGCGCTATAAAGGACAGAAAAAGCCCCGCCATACTGAATGCAGGCATTATTATGCACGAAGAGGGCGGAGAATATACAAAACAGGCCAATGCCATCTTGCGTGATGGGCAGGCGATTGGGTAGAGTAAGCTTATGGAAGACGAAAGCACACCGACAAAAAGCCGCATGGCAAAATACATTGATCAAATCCCTTTTATTGGGGAATATTTAAACCCGACCGACAAGGTTGTTGTTCTTCGCATGGCGGGGGTGATTGCAGATTCATCACAAATGCGCCGTGCGGGCATAAATTATCACAAATTTAAAGAATCCATTGAAAAGGCGTTTGAAGTGCCGCGTGCCAAGGCGGTTGCGATTGTTATCAATTCGCCTGGTGGTGCCCCTGCGCAATGTTCCATCATCTCATCCGCCATTCAAAAATTATCGAATGATAAAAAAATTCCTGTTTACACCTTCATAGAAGATGTTGCGGCATCGGGCGGATATTGGCTGGCATGTCTGGGGGATGAGATTTACGCGCAAAGCACCTCCATTGTGGGTTCGATTGGTGTTATATCATCAGGCTTCGGGCTTGATGAATTTATAAAAAGCTATGATATTACGCGCCGTATTTACACATCGGGCCGAGATAAATCATTCCTTGATCCTTTCAAACCTGAAAAAGCGGATGACGTTGCGCGGCTTAAGTCCCTTCAGGCTGACATGCACAAAACATTTAAAGACTGGGTGCGCCAGCAGCGCGGCATTCGTTTGAATGGCGATGATTCTGCATTGATGGAAGGCGCATTCTGGACAGGTCGCGCCGCGCTGGATCTGGGGCTTATTGACGGTATTGGTGATGTAACAGCGGTGATGCGTGAAAAGTTTGGCGAGGATATCAAGTTTGTTGATTTCTCCCCTGAAAAGAAATCATGGATAGCATCATTGTTGCCCTTTGGGGAAGCGCGCATCGACATTGGTGATGTTCTGGACAAGGCCGAAGAGCGCACCATCTGGAGCCGTTTTGGATTATGATCTCAATCCGCGAAGCGACAAAGGCTGATATTTCCTTGCTCTATGATTTATATCATGCGCTGGAAAAAAAAGATGATGGTTATTTTGAAACCGCGTTTGAAAATGATGTGATTGTTCTTGTGGCCGAGCATGACGGAGAGGAGGCAGGCTTTTGTCTGCTGAACTTTTCCCCGCGCTATAGCCTTTATCGCAGGCTGAACATTCCCGAAATTCAGGATTTGAATGTTTTAATCGCGCACCGCCGCAAGGGCGCTGCCTCTGCCCTTATAAAATATTGCGAAGGTCTTGCCCGTTCAAAAAACTGCGAGAATATTGGCATCAGCGTCGGCCTGACAAAGGACTATGGTGCTGCGCAGATATTATATGCGCGTCTTGGCTACATCCCAGATGGAAACGGTGTCACCCACAACCGTGAAGGGGTGCATAAAGGCCAGCCCTATCCGCTGGATGATGATATGGCGTTAATGATGGTTAAGCCGCTTTAAGCGTTTGGTCGCCCATCAAAACGCCATAGCGTTCACAAAACCTGTTACAGCAGTTTTCAATCTCCCGTCTTGTTTCTAAAGGCATCAGCAAAAAACTTTTATAGAATTTGTACTGAAACGCGTTGTGGAGAATGATTTTTAAATCATCCCGCGGGGGCGCAAGGTTTTGCAAAACAGGCTCAGCCTGCTCAATATAAGGCTCAAAATATAGCCTTGCCATGGCATGGCCGACGCAGGCTTTGGCATTTAAGGGGGCAGAGCCGAGTATCGCCGCTTTCGCAAGGGCGTTAAAGTCTTCTTCTATCACGTAACACACCGTTTGTTTTTGTTGTTGGGGGTGTTTTAAAGGACAAAACTTAAAAATTTCATAAGATTTAGTTTTGAATAACGTGAATTCGTTCAAATTCTTAAAAAAGAATAAAGGCTCAGAAATCACAAAATTTACGCAAGAATCATGCGCATTTTTATATTTTTATTGCGATATAAAAGCGCGGCATTGCGCAAGGAATGCGGGCGTATTGTCATCGCCAATGGCGCGGTGGACAACGGGCATGCCCGCCGCCAAACCAGATTCAACACCTTTGGGGTCATCTTCAATGACGAGGCAGTCTTTTGAATCAATTTCTGCGCCCATAATTAGTTGCATTTTATTTTTGGCGGCAAGGTAGGGGGTGGGTTCTGGCTTTCGCCCTTCATAATCTTCAATGCACAAAACAAATTGAAAACGTGGCGATAGATTCTTGGCATTAAGCGCAGACATGACGGAACGCTTTCGCCCGTTTGATACCACGCCCATGGGGATGCTTGCGGCTTCAAACATATCAAGCGCGTCCAGAATGCCATCACGAATTTGTATCTGCGCGATATGGTCAAAATACCATTGGTCTATCTGGTTCAGATAATCTTCCTTTTCGACCCTCAACCCAAGCTCTGCGTGCAGCCATTCCCAGTTTTGGCTTCCGTTGTTGGTGTAGATGCGTTCTTCCCACTGCTCTCCCAAAACAATATTGTGTTGTTTTAAGGTTTCCACATGTTTGTTCCAGTGGTGGTGATATGTGTTCACCAGCGTGTTGTCGGAATCCCAGAAAACATATTTTATGGCCATGATATTACATCCATCTTTTTATCATCACGCATTAAGGCTATGCCAATAGTACCGCAGGACGACCGCATCTGCGCGCCATCGGGCAAATCAGTAAAGGGCGGCGGCGCTGTGCCATCAATGCCAACCGTGTATAAATGTTTTTTGGCAAGCCCGCGATATTTCATGCGGGCGGTTAATTCTTGCCCCATGTAACATCCCTTGTTCCAGTCTATGCCATTCAATGCGTCAATGCCGCATTCAAGGAGTGTCGATTTTTCTATCTCCATGTCGCGGCTGCCATCGGGGATGGTCAGGGATATGCGAATGTTGTCCCACTCTTCAAAAAGTTTTTCTTCCATGCCATTTGGTTTTTCAAAGGTGCGGTATCCCATCTCCTTGTGGCGCGGGTCGGCAAGGCCGCAGGACGTGCTTCCAAACACCGCGTAAAGCGGGTTGCTTTCTTCGAATGATATTTTTACCTTCGAACGAAGGCGATATTTCAAAAGCCGATCATATAAATCTTGCGCGCGTGCGCCCCCCTCACAGTCCAGCAACAAAACCCCATCCGCATCATGGATAAAGAAATCATGCAAAAACTTTCCCTGCGGGCTCAAAAGACAGGCATAGACAATCCGCCTCGCAAAATCCCCCGATACATCATTGCTGATAAGCCCCTGGAGGAAGGTCTTTCGGCCTTCCCCTTCAATCTGGATAAGGCCGCGGCGGGGCAGGGATACATAAAATGCTTTTGACATGGGGCTAGGATAGCCTTCTAATGGGCGCATGAAAATACTCTTTATCACATCCACAAGACTTGGCGATGCGGTTTTGACCACAGGCATTCTGGACTATTTGAACGCGAATTACCCCAAAGGGCGCGTCACAGTGGTTTGCGGGCCTTTGCCACAGAGTATTTTTGAAGGATTCCCCAATGTTGAAAAGATTATCGCGTTAAAAAAGCAAAAATTTCATGGCCACTGGCTCGCGCTTTGGAAACAGGTCATAGGCACGCGCTGGGACATGGTGGTGGATTTTCGCGATAGCGCCGTATCACGCCTTGTGCTGGCAAAAAAGCGATATTTGTTTTCGGGGCGACGAAGCGCGGACGCCTTACATAAAGTAGAACAGGCCGCGTATCTGATGGAAATCTCCGATGTTCCATCACCCAAATTATACTTCACGCCAGCGCAAATGCAGTTCGCGCACGGGCTTATCCCGCCTTCGCCGTCCATGGTTTTGGGCGTCGGGCCTTCTGCCAACTGGATAGGCAAGACATGGCCTGCCGAAAATTTTATCAAGGTGATTGCATGGATGACATCTTTGGATGGACCAATGCCCAATGCCCGCGTCGCCGTGTTTGCCGCGCCAGGCGAAGAGGCGCATGCGAAGCCCGTACTCGAAAGTGTGCCCGTGGAACGCCGCATTGATGGAATCGCGAAGGGAAACCCAGGTGAGGTTGCCGCCGCCTTGTCACAATGTAATTTTTTTATTGGTAACGATTCTGGTTTAATGCACGCGGCGGCTGCGGCGGGCGTGCCCACCTTTGGCCTGTTCGGGCCAAGCTACCCGCATTTATACGCGCCGTGGGGGGAGCATACGGGCTATCTTTGCACCCCGCAAACCTATGATGAGCTGATTGATTTTGAAGGGTATAATCCCAAAACCCTTCAAAAATCTCTGATGACAGGACTGGACGTCAAAGACGTTATAAACGCCATCAAAAACTTTCACCCGTTATATGAACGGCTGGGCGAAAGATTGATTAAGAAGACATATCACTAGTTATTCACAACAGTCCCAGGGGAGCTGGTGGCATAGCCATCCGCACTTGGTTTTGTATCAGGGTGTTTGCTTTGATATTTTTCACCATAGACCGTGTCCAGATAGTCCTGCTTGGCGGTCTTCTCGCGCTCATACGGCAGGTGGTCAACGCGCTCCCACCCCTTATAGGTCATGCAGCCTTCAAAGTCTGTGTATTCAAAATGTTCGGAATAAAGCGCGCCATCACGCTTGGGCGTGTCCCATTTTTTCATGCTGCCTGAAGCGGTGTTAGGGTCTGGCACCATGCCGTCTTGTGTGTCGGCGGGAATGGCTTCTTTAAGCGCATCCATACGCTCAAGCTCGCTCATCTCGTTTACGCAGGTGGCGATGTCCATGTGCAGCGTCTGCTGTGCCTTGGGGCCAGTCAGATAAAGCGCGGAAGCCGCGTTTTTGCGTTGCCAGTACTGCGCGTCTTCCAGCTTGTGCGTTGTCTCGCAAGCCGTCATCGCAAGGGATGAAACTGCCAAAAGTGCCAAAGTATATTTTTTCAAAATCATGTTGTATCTCGATGTTATTTTTTGGGAAGTGTTATGTTCATAATTTCTGTATATTTGTTATCTGCACCAGAAGCGCTATCAATCGCCCAGCCTATACCGCCGCCTAATATAACATTTCCGACCGTTGCTCCTTCAACATCGGATTTATTGAAGTAGGTCGTTTTTTCATATCCCTTTTTCGTGCATTCGACGGTTATGTCGTGTTTTGTCTTCTTTACAAGAACGCTCCCAGGCGTAGGGCTGACACGGCCAATGACCAACCCCTCGCGAATAAGCTTGCAGTCTGCGCCCTCTGGAGCTGTGTTTACTGTAAGGGTTTGTGTTGTGCCGCTCACAATAGAGGAACAGCCAGAAAGAAACAGCAACCCAGTGATTAGAATTTTTTTCATTTAGAACCTGTTTTTAAATCGAATCTCATTTCACGTTATTAAACCACATCCCCATAAGGGTTTGAAAGCCCTGCTTATCGTTCCATCCACCATGTTTCCAGAACTGTACCATAAAGCGGCATTTTGGCGGGGTGAGCCAAGGGCCTCCAGTAGGATACGAAGTCGGATGCGTTGTAATAGAGGGGAATCATATACTGCCCCGCCATCAGTGCCGCGTCCAAAGCCCGCACATTTTTCACCAGTTCTTCGCGGCTTTTGGCCGATGGGATGGATTTAGATAGCAGATCGATATTTTTATCGCAAATTCCGGCGTAATTCCAGCGCGATGGCTGGTCCGCCGCCTCACAGCTCCAATACAGATATTGCTCTGTCCCGGGGGAGAGGGTGGACATCCAGTAATACAAGGTCATGTCAAAATCATAATTGTTCAGCCGCCCCAAAAAGGCGGCGGAATCCAGCACGCGCACATTGGCCGTAATACCAAGGCGGGTGAGGGCGCGGACAAAGGAGAGGGCGATTTTCTCATTCCCTGGGTCATCCAGCAAAATCTCAAACGTCAGGGGTTTACCGCTTTTGGCATTCACGCGTTTGCCGTCTTTGACAATCCAACCCGCCTCTTTCAAAAGCGCATCGGCTTTGCGCATATTGGCCCGTTTTTCTTGTGCTGTTTTGTTGGCCGCGGGTGGTGGAGTGTTGGTTGCCGCCAATTCGGTATTGGGGAAATAACTGTTAATGCGGCCATAAAGCCCGTGATATAGATTTTTGTTCACCCATTCAAAATCAAACAACAGGTTTAAAGCTTTGCGCACGCGAATGTCTTTAAAAGGCTCACGTCGCGTGTTGAAAATAAAACCGCGCACACGGTCTGGTCTGCCGTGGGAGAGCGGCTCTTTTATGGCCTGCCCTGATTGCAGGGCAGGAAAATCATACCCTGATTGCCACAAGCCAGCATCCCATTCGCGGCGCAGGTTTAAATCTCCCGCTTTAAAGGATTCAAACGCCACGCCATCATCGCGATAATAATCATAGACAACCTTGTCGACATTAAAGTGACCACGGTTGGGCATCAAATCCGCCGCCCAATAATCTTTGACGCGTTCATAGACAATGCGCTTTCCCACATCAACGGATGATATTTTGTAAGCGCCGTTTGATAAAAAGGGCGTCAGTGTGGTTTCATCAAATGTTTTGCCGCTCCAGTATGCTTTGGACAAGACAGGCATCAAGGCCAATATCATCACGGTTTCACGGTCATACCCTGTCCCTAGCGTAAATTTAATGGTGCGGGTATCAGGTTTTTCAACTTTTGCCACCAGTTTGTAAATGCGGCGCATATTGGGGCGGCCAAATTCCTTTAAGGTGTTGAACGTGAATTCAACATCATCTGCCGTGATGGGGGATTTATCGTGAAACCGCGCTTTGGGGTTTATATGGAAGGTTATGGAACTTCGGTCAGCAGGCACATCCACGGAACTTGCAATCATGGGGTACATGGTAAAAGCCTCATCCCAGACCCGTACCATCAGCCTGTCTGTGACCAGATCCATGCCCTGTGCGGCTTTGCCCTTGATGTTATAGGGGTTGACCGTATCAAAGCTGCCAATAGCGGCCTGTTTTAGCGTGCCGCCTTTGGGCGCGTTGGGGTTGGCGTAGTCAAGATGCGTGGATTGGGCGTTGTATTTTGGCTCTCCCACCATGGCAAGGCCATATTCCCCGTTTGCAAAGGCGCGAACAGGGATTAGAATGGCGTATGCCAGTAGTACAAGGCACAGAAGGTTTTTCATGTTCAAGCTGTTTTCACGTAAATTCATATCACAACGCTCCCATTCTAGGCATTTTGACAAGATAAGGATAGAGCATGGCGAAATCTTGTCACAACATGATTGCGAGGGGCTTTTATTTTTCATGCGCCCGAAGCTGGATTGGGGCGGGGGCCTGAACAGGGCGGTTTTAGAGGCGGCAGGGCCAGATCTGGACGAGTATGTCCTAAACCACATCACATCCCCCAAAAGCGGACAGGTGTTCAAGCTGCCGCCCTTTCAAACGGGTTATAAGGCGTTGTTTGTCGCCATTCTGGCAGACTGGGACGGCGGCGTAGGGTTTGAGGAGCGTGATTTGCTGGATTGTTACCGTCATACGCTGGAACTTGCGCGCGCGGCGGGTGTTCACAGTTTGGCTATCCCTGCCATGGGGCGCGACAAACGCGACTTTCCCCATGTTCGTTTTGCAAGGCTTGCGTTGCAGGGCATTCTGGAACGGCTGGATACGGGTATGGCGTTTGTCAAAATTGTGTGTATTGACCACACCATGATGCGAACATACCAAGAGCAAATAGACAAAATGAAAAGGCGTGGATCGTGATTAATGTTTATAAAGTTGCGGGTGATTACATCACGAAGATGGATGGTGTTTCCGACATCCAAAAAGAAAAAGATATTTTTTGGATAGATTTGGTTTCCCCCTCAAAGGAAGAGGATGCAGAAATTGAAGCGTTTTTAGATCTATCCATTCCCACAAAGCAGGATATGCAAGAAATTGAACTCTCGGCACAGTTTTATGACGAAGACAATGCGCAGTATATGACTCTATCTGTGGTTGCGCAGATGCATCTTGATAACCCAACCAAAACACCTGTGACCTTTATTTTAACACCCCGTTTTTTGGTCACCATTCGGTATGAAGAATTAATATCGTTAAACAATTTTGTTACCAAAGCCAAAAAGCGCGGTGGCGTTGTTGTTGCGCTACCCGAAGATTTAATGATGGGTATTTTAGAATCTCTAATTAATAGAGTGGCGGATTCTCTTGAATCTGTTGGTGTGGATATAGATACGCTTTCGCGTGATATATTCAGAAACAAAAAATCTGGCCCCAAACGCAAAGAAGGTATCTTGCAGGTTTCCATACGTAAAATTGGGGCAACGGGTGACTTACTCAGCATGCTTCGCGAAAGTTTGGCAAGCTTTGATAGATTTATAGCCCATTACGACTTTGACAATGCCAAAAAGGAAACCAAAACCTTAAAGGCGCGGTTGTCTATTATTCAAAAGGACATAAAATCTTTGGCGGATCACGCAGGGTTCTTGTCAGGGAAAATGAATTTTATGCTAGATGCAACGCTGGGCATGATTAACCTTGAACAAAACCAGATTATAAAAATATTTTCGGTGGCGGCGGTCGTCTTTTTACCGCCTACCATGGTGGCCACCATTTATGGGATGAACTTTAAAGACATGCCAGAGCTGGGGTGGCACTACGGATACCCCATGTCCGTTTTAATTATGGTGGTTTCAGCGCTTGTCCCGCTTTTGTATTTTAAAAAGAAGGGTTGGCTATAATCAGGCAGCCTTTTTTGGCATCAGGCTTTTCAGACTAATCTGCGGGCGCGGGCCGACATGGGAGATAACTTCGGCAGCGGCAATTGACCCCAGCCTGCCGCACATCGCCATATCAAATCCTTCGGTGTACCCATATAAAAATCCAGCGGCATAAGCATCACCCGCGCCCGTGGTGTCAACCACCTGTGCCACGGGTTCTGCCGCAACAACGGTTTTCTCATCACCTTTTAAAATGATAGAGCCTTTTTCGCTGCGCGTGATGGCGGCAATCTCGCATTTAGATTTCAGGATGGCGAGCGCTTCTTCCAGTGTATTTACTTCATACAAGGCTTTGATTTCATCCTCATTGGCAAACAAAATGTCCACATGGCTTTCCACCAACATTTGAAAGGCTTGGCGGTGACGGCCTACGCAAAATGGATCAGACAAGGTCAGGGATACTTTGCGTCCTGCGGCGTGCGCAATCTTTGAGGCTTTGTAAAAGGCTTCCATCGCCAAAGGCGGGTCAAACAAATACCCTTCCAGATAAGTCACTTTAGCAGACGAGATTAAATCTTCATCAATATCGGCGGGGGAGAGTTCAACCGCCGCGCCCAAAAACGTGTTCATGGTGCGCTCACTGTCTGGTGTAATCAAAATCATGGAACGGCCAGTGTGCGTTCCACTTTCAACAGGTGGCGTTGCATGGGATACACCTATTGTGGCCATGTCTGCACGGAAAGTTTCGCCCAGCTTGTCTTTGCCCACTTTACCCACATACGCACCTTTGCCGCCAAAAGAGGAAAAGCACGCAATGGTGTTGCCTGCAGAGCCACCAGACATTTCAGTGGCTTCGCCCATATCGTCATAAAGCTGAATGGCGCGGGTGGCGTCTATCAGGTTCATAGAGCCTTTGGCCATGCCATATTTGGCAAACTGGCCTGCGATAAATTCTTCAGAGGCGGGGGCTAAAACATCCACAAGGGCATTTCCGATTGTGACAAGACCTAGGGTTGGGGCGCTCATAGCATGACTTTCCGTTGATATTTTGTTAAAGTGCGATTATCTCTATACAAACTCCTTGGAAAGATAAAGCCTTATGGCCGCGAAAAAGACCACAAAACCCAAAAAACCCCCAGCAAAACCACCAAAAGACAGGGCTGTTGATGCCGCGTTGGAACTTGCTTCGCGCATGCCATGGGATATGGTGACTCTCACAGACATCGCCCATGGCGCGGGTTTAGGTTTGGCCGAGCTTGCCGATATTTTTGAGGACAAGGGTGATATTCTGGCCGCTTATGGCCGCCGTCTTGATCGTGCAGTGCTGGAGCGGTGTGCGGATCCCGATCCATCCTCGTCTGAAAAAGACCGCCTCTTTGAAATTTTGATGGAACGTTTTGATGAATTGAACGTTCATCGCGCCGCTGTTAAATCTGTTTTAAAATCATTTATGCCAGACCCAAAACAAATGGTGATAAGCCTGCCGCATCTTTGCAAATCCATGACATGGATGCTTGAGCTTGCGGGGGTGAAAACAAACGGGCTTCGCGGCGCAGCAAGAGTTTTTGGTCTTACGCTTGTTTATCTTGCAGGTCTTAAGGCGTGGATGGATGATGAAAGTCAGGACTTGTCAGTCACCATGGCGGCGGTGGACAAGAATTTGGCGCGTGCCGAACAGATGGCCAGTTATCTTTCATTATAATTTAAATTCTGACATAGCTTTTTCATGACTAGAGATGTAGAATCTTTTTCATGCTTATTGTCTTTGGATCTATCAATATGGATTACGGTGTGCGCGTGGAAAAATTTCCGCAAGCGGGGCAAACTCTTTTATCTCCCAGTTATGATATTGGCGCAGGCGGAAAAGGCGCGAACCAGTCGCTTGCCTGCGCGCGTATGGGCGTTAAAACCGCGCTTGTTGGCATGGTGGGTGATGATGCCATGGGTACAAAAATCTTAAACAATCTGCGCCGCAATGAGGTGATGACCTCTGGCGTTGGTGTGTCTGATGATGTGCCTACTGGCATGGCTTTTGTCTTGACCAACCATGTGGGTGAAAACCAGATTGTCGTGTGTTCAGGCGCGAATGCTTTGACCAGCGCGGCGCAAGTGCCTGATGAAATTTTAAAAGACGGCAATGTTGTGTTGATGCAAATGGAAGTGCCGCTGGCAGAGAATCTGGCTGTCATGGAAAGGGCGCGCGCGCATGGGGCAAAGGTTGTTTTAAACCTTGCTCCAGCTTACCAGATTTCACAAAAAGCGCTTGAGCATGTTGACTACCTGATTGTGAACGAAAGTGAGGCACAGGCTATAGCGGCCCTCGTTGGTATTGGCGCATCACAAGATTATATGGTTTTGGCGCGTGTCCTTGCCGCCAAAAGCGGGCATGCCTGCATTATTACGCTTGGCGCGAAGGGGGCTATTGCGTTTGAGGCAGATGGCAAAGGCTGGCGCGTGCCCGCGCTGGAGATAAAAGAGGTTGTGGACACGACAGGCGCGGGGGACTGTTTTTGTGGAACTTTCGCTGCCGCCATTCATGCCAAATTTGCCCTTGGGACAGCGTTGCGCAAAGCCAGCGTAGCGGCAGGTTTAAGCTGCACAAAAAAGGGCGCGCAGGAATCGTTTCCCTATCTTGCGGACATAGAAGCCGCGCTTGAAGATTTTCCTCAAGCTATTCCGTGCTAATTGTAAACGGGGTGCTTTAGGCGCTTGTGTTTAAAAGCGTGCCGCGCGTGGAGGCAGAGATAGATTCAACCGCATTTGACAAAATGGTTGCTATCTGAGCTTGGGCTTGTGTGGTTTGTTTGATATTGGACAAGGCCACGTTCTGTTGAACGAGTGCTCTTTGTACTTCCAGTCCTACGGGTAACAAATCCATCTTATGATTCTATCAGAAAATTGGTTAAAAATAACTAAAAAAACTAGATTTTGATGTTGTATTTGCCGTAATAGCGCGCACACGAAGCGTTGAGTTCCTGCGCCAAGGCGATGCCTTCTTTGCCACCGTTTCCTTGCAGGCGTTTGGCAAGAATGATTTCCAGAATTTTGTTGTACATATTTAAAATGGCGGCGAAATCATCATTGACTGTTTTTACATTCTCCATAAACCGCAACATAACATCCGAAATCATGGAAATCAGCTGGTAGCTGAACATGCTGCCGTTTGATTTAAGCTGCATAATAACATTCACAATCCGCGCCATGGCTGTTTTACCATCAATGGTCTTTGCCTCTATTTTGTTTTTTATTTCAGCCAGCTCATCAAGGTGTTTTGTTGCAAAGGGGACAAAGTCCACAGCATTGTTTTCCAAAAATTCCTGGCAGCGCGTAATCAGGTGAGAGGGAATACCGCCGCTCCCAACTTTTTGTTTTAACGTGTTGGGGGGTGAAAAATAGGTGGGTTTCTTTTGGGTCATGGTCTAATCACTCAAACTTTTTTGGCATCTTCTTGTAAATTGTGTAAAATATCTTCCATGTCAGGATTTTCTCTAAATGTGGCTTCATTAAAGTTTTTATCAGCACTTCCGCGTCTGTCCCGTCCATAAAAAGCAAAGTTTTTCCTGCGCCGCCTGTCAGGGCCAAAGAATTCCCCCGTATCCACAAACTGTCTTGGTTTTTCTATGATTTGCACAATACGCGCATACATATCGCGCGCGCTGTAGGGTTTTACCAAAAATTCTGTTACCCCCATATCGCGCGCAGCCTCCACGCGCGGCTGGTCGCTATAACCAGTCATCAATAGAATAGGGACAAAACGATTGGGGGAGGCATCGTCGTGTCTAATCATGCGGATTAAATCAAGCCCATCAAACGGCTCCATCAGCCAGTCCGTCACCACAATGTCATGGTTGTGCTGACAAAAAAGTCTGAAGCCCTCTTCAACACTTTTGGCACCATACACATTTGCAAACCCGAAAAGGCTTAACATTGAGGTTGTCAAGGTCAACATGGGCTGCATGTCCTCAACAATTAAAATACGAGCTTGGCTTAAGTCATAGGTCATAGGAAAACTTATTTTGAATAATATACAAAGAACAGAATCTCATTTTTATGGCCGCAGTACAATACATAAACGGTGGCTTTTTACGTATATAATATTGGCAAAGCTGAATTTTGGGCGTAATTTGGAAAGAATCACATAATGCAATGGGTTTAGAGCAAGAAAACCATAAGGGGTATGACTATGAACCAACAGCGCATCATCATGAATTTTTCTGCCCCGCCCAGTGCGGAGGACATGGAAACCATCGCCAAGGACATATTGGCTGCCGCCATGCCCGAAGAAATATTAGAGTTTTGTGAAACACTGGGGATTCTGGTGGAGGACTTCCCTGATGAGGCCACGCAAGCCGAAATGGAACTGGAAGACCCTTATGAACTGGTCGCGTTATACCGCAGCGGCAGCGAGATTTCACCAGGCGTTAAACGCAAAGTGGCGAATGACGATGATGTGCTGGTGTTGTATCGCCGCCCCATTTTGGATTTATGGTGCGAAACGCAGGATGATTTAACATCCCTCATCCGCGAGATGATGATTGAAGAGCTTGGCAATAATTTCGAATTCTCCGAAGACGAAATCGAAGAAATGTCCGCAAGGCACTATCAAGGAATGCTTTAGGTTTATAGCAAACAAATAAATATATTCTCTATTTGTTCTTTATTTTTGATGTTTTTGATCATACTCTCAATATGAGGGAGGTGATTCATGGCAGGTCAAGTTTTAAAACATCCTAAATTTGAAACATTTGAAACAAAAGCAAAGGCTTCACGACTTGGCTACGTCGGACGTTCCCCTTTGGCCGAGCCAAAAAGAGATTCAGATTCTTGGTTTACGCCACCAATATATTTAGATTCTGTTCGCGCTGTTCTTGGAAGAATAGACCTAGATCCTTTTAGTTCTTTTGTTGCTAACCAGATTGTAGGGGCTGAATATATCTTCACTGAAGAAGATTCCGCTTTTGAGCACAGTTGGAAAATAAAAAGAAATACAAAAGTTTTCATGAACCCTCCATATTCTGCGGGTTTGTGTGGCAGATCTGTTAATAAATTTTTAGAGCAGTATGATGAAAAATGCTTCAATGAAGGTATTGTTCTTGTTAATAACGCTACCGACACAAAATGGTTTAATAATTTAATTAGAGAGTGTTCGGCAATTTGTTTCACTGACCATCGAATAAGTTTCTGGAACGCGGATCAAAAAAGTGTTTCTGGCAACACGCGTGGCCAAGCTTTCTTTTATTTTGGAAAAAATATTCAAAAATTTAAAAAAATATTTTCTTCCCATGGATTCGTGTTGGTTCCTGCGTAATGGCTGGCGGATCTGAAGCTGGAAAAAGCGGTGTAAGCTGGGAAACTTGGGTGAGGCTTGTTGCTCAAAATAACGGCTTTTCCGTGCTTAATTATAAGCTCCGCGAAAAACACAATGTTCCTGTTGAAAATAGACGCGTTATTTGGACCAACTATCCATATAGAACAATATTCAAAAATCTAAAAGTCCCTAGAGCCGCGGGAAGTAAGTCAATTACCGAGTTTGTCGTTGAGTGTGAAGGAAAAACAGCAAGGATAGAGTGTAAATGGCAATCTGCGGCTGGCTCAGTCGATGAAAAATATCCTTTTATGTACCTAAATGGGGTTTTAACTATGGAAGAGGATATTGTTGTTTTTGCTATGGGTGGGGAGTATTTTGAACGAGGTAAGGGGCGAGAGGTGAGAGACTGGTTGGAGGATTCGTGTGCGAACCCTCCGTCATGGCTAGCTCCAGCGGTGCATGAGAACCTAAAAAAGAAAAAGCTTTTGGTTTTAACTCCGAATACTTTCGAAAAATGGTTTAGAACAACTTTTGGTAAATAACAGAAATGGGGTTAAGCCGCCAGTCCGCGCTGCATAAACTCCGCC
>CAUJHK010000153.1 GCA_963204715.1 Pseudomonadota bacterium
TATGCTCCTAAACTATTGTTTTAGAATGTTTTTGCCAATATCTCACCATGAGCCTATTAGCACTCCCCGAAAGGGAGTGCCAAACATATAGCGGGTGTGGGAGAGGATTTCAAGGGGTTTGAGATTTATCTTATTGACATAATTATAAAATTTTGCAATTAACATACTATGATTACAAATTCTTTAGACCCCCGAGCGCAATCATGGCTTGATAGATTTAACAGGCTATCTGATATCTTTCACACCCAAATCATTCAAGATATCGCTGACTTTAAGGCTGACCGCCCCATGACACTTCGCATGGCGCGAACGGGTTTTTTGCTAAGCCCCTATGACCTTGAACCTTATGGTCTAAATCATGATGAATTTTGCGCCCTAAACAATGCTGCTCGTGAATTTAAACCAAATCAAGCAGGGCACGATGATGTATTAAATTCACGTTTTGAAAATTTAAGTTCGTTGCACCATCGAGCAACAGAAATCCGTAACAGAATAAATTATCTAACATTTATAAGACCTAAAAATACAATAGATTTAGTTTTTTTCAGATGCGAAACAGACAGAAACAAACGAGGGGTTCCTTTTTTAAAATTGGCAGATGATGCAAGTTTTGGAGAGTCTATTAGTTTTGAATTGTCTGAAACAGTTTATGGGCAAGGACGTTTTAAGAAAACAACTAAATTTAAGACAGATGAGAGCCCTTCAGAAGTTCATACCATTCAACTCGAACCGAATAAAAAATACACAGCTTACTTCTTTGATGGATATTCTATGCGAGGGCGCGATATATATTCGTCAGAAACTCCGACTGGAAAACCACGGATTGGAAGTCTAATGGCCTTAAGGTCTTAGTTTAATAACTGCTTAACAAAACTTTAACAAAAATTATGCTATTATTTAGCAATGGCAAATTTCGAACTACAATTTGTTGAGGATTACCGTCTGACCACTGCGCAGATTTATTACCACCTGCCCGACCATCCATCGTTTCTTCAAGAATTTATCTGGCAGGACTATGACCGCATCCCGACATTCCCGAAATTAAAAAATTTCCTTGGTTTTTGGGTGGAGCAAATTGAAGGAAAGCTTCATTCCGTTTATGTGGCACATCACAAGATTATCACGCCATCGGATGCCGAATTTTGCGACATTGAATTAACGGTTCAATAAAATTTAATCCCGCCTGACGCAGCGAATGGAACCAGGATTGTTTTTGTTTGCGGCGGGCGCAGCCGTCGTCCATGAGGATGACCCTACCAGAAATGTATATTTTGTAGAGGCCGTTGCTTCTGAAGAACTGACATAGTAATTCGTTTCTTTAAACGTGTCTGCCAGTGCACCTGTGTTACGGTTGGCCCACAACACATCAAACTCATCCCTTGAAGGAAGATACCATTTTGCCCCAAGCGCACGGCATATATTGGCCGCTGGATACAGGCCTGAAGTCACAAGCGTAGCCGTGTTGGAAAGCCCGTCGGACAGAGAGTTGGCACCCGTTGCCACATCAGGACCATAGACACCAAAGGACGTATCAAAGCCTGTTGTGTAAAGCCTATTCGCGCCATGCGTACCCGCATAAATTATCCCGCTACAGCCCTGCCCTACGGATAAAGATGTCCACGTGACATCAGACCCCTGACAGTCATTGTCTTGTAAATCGACGTCTTGATAAGGCACAGCCGCACCTTCGGGATGAAAAAGATAGCACGTCTTGTCCCCGCCGCCAAAGCTTCCAGGCTCTGAAAAGTCTACCGTGCTGCAAGGAACAAATGAAAGCTTTCCAAGACCTACATTAACGGCAGTCAAAAAATTTTGAACACGCGCGTTTTGAAGAGAATCCTTTTCTTTGGATATATTGGACGCACCTGAACCACTGCGCGTGGTTTCAGTGATAACAATGGATAGGGCAGCAAAAAGAGCCACAGCAATCAAAATCAGAAAAAGGACATTTCCAGATGCAGTCTCCTTATAAAAGACTTGATTGTTTTGTTTCATAACCGCCTATAAAAAATGTCTTTTCATTATGGTTCCGTTCCAGGTGCCAGTGTCACTTTAAGACCATCGAGAGATTCAGACATCAATATCTGACAAGAAAGGCGAGAGTTGTCGTGAACGTCAAACGCATTATCAAGAGCGTCTTGTTCATCATCTCGCATGGGATAGAGTTTATCAAGCCATTCTTTGTCCACATAAACATGGCACGTTGCGCAGGTGCAGCATCCGCCGCATTCCGCCTTGATAGGCAGGCCATAATCACGGATAATCTCCATCACCCGCCAGCCTTCAATCCCTTCCAGCTCATGCGTTACACCCCCTTGGTCTGTGACATACAGCTTCATGGGTCACACCATTTTATCTATATTGTTTTTCTTGAAAAAAGCCATAAGCGCATATGTCATGCCCGATGTCACGATGATGGATTTTAGCGTATCGGCCAAAACCGTAAAAATAATCATCACGAACGCAGCGCCAGCATCCCCTGCCAAAGACTGCGCAAGAGTGCCAAACAAGGCCGTCCCGAAACGTAAAACCAGATAAATGGGAACAAAGCACATTAGCCAAAGCCCCATCATATGCACGGACGTCATAACCCCGCGCAGTGCCGCGACATAAGGCCGCCACTCCATACCTATGGCGTAGGGTATGTAAAGCCAAAGAAGGCGAAATCCCCAGAACATGCCAACAAGCAAAACAAAAGAAACAAAAGCAACAGAGGCTGGAATATCCACCTCTGCGGCAGCGCTGGCATCTTGCGGCATATAGGGGAGGATAAACTGGCTGACAAACGCAATAAACAAACCCAGTGCCATGTTGATTAAAACAAACACCAGCATGCCCGAAAGAATACCGCGTGCGCGTACTTCCAACACGGCAAGGTCATCTTCTAGGTTGCCAGTGGGGCGGAAGGGCCAGCGATGCCCAAACACCCACAACCTGACAAGGTGCGCCAGCATCCAGCCTTCAGCCAGATATGCAGGCAACAAAATCAGGGTAAAACGGATATGGTCTTCAAGACCGTTGGCATAGCGAAACCCCACCGCAAAACAAAAGAGCTTTAGCATAAACGGAATGGCCGCTAGGCGCAGAATATAGGCACGCTCTTCCCACACTTTTTTATAAGCTTGCGTTGTGGCAGCAGTGATATCGAGATAAGCCATGGGTGAATATACTATGCGGCCTTGTCCGAAACGCCAAGTTTTTCCTGCAGCGCCGAGGACGATGTTGTGTACTGAAATCTCAGCTTCTTATCAGGATAGACATAACGAAAAGCCTGCTGCGCCATAAGCGCGGCTTCATGAAAACCAGACAAAATAAGCTTTAATTTTCCTGGGTAATAATTAATGTCGCCAATGGAGAAAATGGTTGGCGTTTGGGTTTCAAATTTTTCCGTGTCCACGGGGATTAAATTTTCATGCAGGTTCAAACCAAATTCCGCAATCGGCCCCAGCTTCATGGTCAGGCCATAAAAGGCCAGCAGGGTGTCGCATGGAATTATAAAATCCCCTTCTGCCTTGCTGTTGGCGCCAACACCGCTTAGCTGCCCATCCGCACCTTCAAGTGATTTAACATCCGCTATGTGGAGCTTCATTTTGCCAGCTGCCACCAATTCACGCATCTTGTTCACAGAATCAGGCGCGGCGCGGAAATCATCACGGCGGTGAACAAGGGCAACCTCTGCGGCGATAGGCTGTAAATTCAATGCCCAGTCCAGCGCGGAATCACCCCCTCCAGCAATGAGAATTTTCTTGCCGCGGAATTGTTCCATCTTACGCACCGCGTAAAACACGGACTTACCTTCATAGCTTTCAAGATTTGGCAGCAATGGCTTTTTAGGAACGAATGAGCCGCCACCTGCCGCAACCACAACCACAGGGGCCTCTATCACCGTGCCCTCGCTGGTGACAAGTTGCCAATGACCATTGTCCAGCTTTTGCAGGCTTTGCGCCATCTGCCCCAAATGAAAAACAGGGTTAAAAGGGACAATTTGCTCCATCAACCTGTCCGTCAAATCCTGCCCCGTAATCACAGGCCATGCAGGGATGTCGTAGATGGGTTTTTCAGGATAAAGCTCCGAGCACTGGCCACCAGGCTTATCCAGTATATCCACCAGATGCGCCTTCATGTCCAAAAGACCCAGCTCAAACACCGCAAAAAGGCCGACAGGCCCTGCGCCAATAATAATCACGTCCGTTTTGTGGGTTTCACCCTTGTTTTCTAATGCCATGCGCTATAAATCTCATTCACCATGAATTTGTCAACCATGCCCCACAAAAACATCCAAAACTGGCTCCTTATAACCGCTGGCATGGTGTTTGCCATGGCCGTTATTGGCGCCATCACCCGTCTGACCGAATCTGGCCTTTCCATGGTTGAATGGAAGCCCCTGATAGGCGCTATGCCGCCATTAAACACGGCACAATGGCAGCATGTCTTTGACCTTTATCAACAAACCCCTGAGTTCCAACACAAGAATAGCTGGATGGGGCTGGAAGATTTCAAGCATATTTACTTCTGGGAGTGGTTTCATCGCCTTTGGGGACGGCTTATTGGCGTGGTTTTTGCCCTGCCTCTTCTTTGGTTCTGGCTTAAAAAGCAAATCCCCCACGGCTATGGCTTAAAGTTTTTGGGTCTGCTGGCGCTTGGTGCATCGCAAGGCGCGTTGGGATGGTACATGGTTAAAAGCGGCCTTATAGACAGGCCTGACGTCAGCCATTTCAGACTGGCCGCGCATTTGTCTTTGGCAATTTTTATTTATGCGGCGTTGTTGTGGGTTGCGTTTGATTTCTCTTCCCCAAAAGAAAGCCAGCCCGCACCAACCTTTTGTCAAAAGAGACATGGGTGGGTCACGCTCGGTTTTGTAGCCACCACAATTGTCTGGGGTGCGTTTACCGCGGGGCTTGATGGCGGCATGGTCTATAACACATGGCCTATGATGGGGGCGCATTTTATTCCCCCTGAGGTGCGCGGAGCATTTTCTATTTTGCACGACCCCGCGGCCGTACAGTTTTTTCACCGCTGGATAGCTATTGCCACCATGCTGGTTGTTTTATCTTTTGCATGGCGCATGAAAAACCCGCATCTTGCGGGCATGGTGTTTTTGCAAGTAGGGCTTGGCATTACAACTATTTTGCTGCAAGTCCCCGTTGCCATCGCAGCCCTTCATCAGGCTGGCGCGCTTATACTGCTGGGGTTGATGATAAAGCAACTGCATAGCCTGCATAGGACGGACAAAGCCGCTAGCGCTGCCTAAAGAATATCTTCTGTCTTTAAAATTTTAATAAAATAATCAAGGTAAGCAGCAACCGATTTTTCTTTGGTAAATTCTGCCTGATATCTTTCATAGCCGTTTTCGACAAGCTTTTTTTGCAGGCCTTTGTCCTCTAACAGTCTGTTGATGGCCTGCGCCAAAGCCTTTGAATCATTTTTGGGAACAACGAGTGAATCTTCCCCATCACGGCAAAACTGCTTTGGCCCGTCCGCATCAGACACAATAACAGGCCGCTTTGCCGCCCATGACTGCACAAAGACCGTGCCAAACGGCTCATAGCGGGAGGCAAAAATGCAAATATCGCAGACGCCCAGAAGTGCGCCGCGGTCTGTGCGCCAGCCCAAAAAGCGCACGCGGGGTGCGACGCCCAAAGCCTGCGCCAGCGTTTCAAGCTCTGCCCGCGCAGGGCCTTCACCCGCAATCCAGACATAAAGCGCGGGCGCGTCCACCATAGCTTTAAGCAAAACATCATAAGCCTTGCTGGTGTGAAGTCTGCCCAAACAAAGCGCGACAGGCGCATCCTGCGGTGTATCCAAAGACGTCTTTGAAACAGATACGCTAACATCTTCTGTTTCAGCAAAATTGGGAATAAACTGTATGCGATTTTCATCAACACCACCTTCCACAAGATGTCTTTTTATGTCAGGTGTGATGGTGGTGTAATAATCTGCGGATTTGAAATTTTTAATTTTGTAATAGCCACCCAGGCGTGAAACCACCAGATATTTCTGCAGCGTTTTAAGCTGTTGCCAGTTGGGTGTTTTCTGTGCGGCGCGCGCCATCCATGTCTGCACGATAACAGGAGAAAAACCTCTGATAATCCTGCCCAGCTTCCATGGTGTGTAAACATCAATAGGGCCACCAAAAGGAAGCGTATGCACTTTAATACCAGCGCCTTCAAGCATGGGAACACGCACTGCATTTTTGCGCGTGGCAACTTCTATATCCATGCCCGCATCTTGCATGGCAAGACACATATCCACAAAAGCGGTTTCTGCCCCGCCGTGGTCATTACCTGCCATTACCTGTAATATTTTCATGTAGTTTTTTTAAAAAGTTATTTTGCTACTGGCGCATTTTTTTGTTTTTCTTCTGGTGCTGGTGTGGCCTTTTGTGCATTTTTCTCAGCTTTTGCTTCGGCCTTTTCTTCTGCCTTCAAGCGTGACTTGATAACTGATTCTGGCAGCAAACTTTGACGCAGCAGCTTTATCATATTGTCTTCTGTTTTATCCATGCTACCCAACAATCCTTCACAGGCCTCTTTGGTGGAAACGGGGCTTTTTTGAATTTGTTTTTCGCCATATTCAAAAGCCTTGTCATTCAATTTCATTACGTTACGAAACTCTTTGGGTTCGACAATCTTTTGTGCGTCAATATCCGCATCAAGCTGTTTTTGTGCGGTTTTGATAACGGGATTAACGGCATTCTTCCACTGGGTAAAACGCCCTTCCATTTTTCCTTTCATGTCGGGGTTGTTTTTACCGCAAGACTTTACAGCCGCGCCAATATCACGCTCGACAACATTGATAACGCGGATAACCGAATATTTATTGCGTAAAATAAAAACCGATTCCTTTTGCGCATTCGACAACCTATCGATCATCGCATTTTCAGCATCAATCCACTCTTTCACAGGGCCTGAAGGGCCTTTTTTAGTGGTGGCTTCCTCTTTTTTATCTGGCACGCGCACGACGCTTTCAGGCTTCTTATCTTTGTCTGCGGCGTAAAGAGGTGCAGGGGAAAAAGCAAAAGACAGTATAAAAAGGGAAAGGAAAAAGCGCATCATTGATATTTCTCAGCCTGTGGGGTCAAATAAAATTGTTACTTACTATACCCTATCACACCCTTATTCCCAGATAAAAAAAATGACCACCGAAATTCTTTTCGGTGGCCAAGGGGACAACGCCCGTTTGTCCGGGAACGTTTGAAAAGAGGGGGGAGAATGCGGGGGGCATAACTCTTTTTCAAACAAACAAACGAACGGTAGAACCTTAAAACAAAGGACAAACCATCCTTTGGTACCATGCAAACAGCGCCTTACGTCTGGTCGCTGTTTTATACAATTCGCATCACATATATCTTAATTTTTATGTTAATTGAAAAGAATTAAAACGGCTTAAAAATTAGATAGAATTTTAGGCATTATAAAAAACGGCGGGAAAACCCGCCGCTTTTGTATGATTATTCAATGAGCTTGTTCCACCAGCCCTTTTTTTTGTTCTCTGGCGCTTTGTTCACCGTTTCATAGTCTTTGCGAACGGGGGCCGCCAGTTCTGGTGCAGGGCGCGCCGCGTGCACAACGGGCGCCGCACTAATGGCCTGAATGGGCGCAGCTGCATGCAGTTCACGCTCTACCCTGGGGGCATGGTCTTCGCGCAGCATTGGCTCGCTGCCCTGATCATTGTCCGCACGGGGGCGGTTGCGATTGTCTGGGCGGCCACCACGGTTGCGGTTTCTGCCACCACGATTACGGTTGCGCGTGTTTCCACCCTCCCGCGGGGGGCGGTTTCCACGACTGTCATCGCGCCCTTCTTCAGGGTCAGATTCAGCCGTATTGCCGACATCATCCGCGTCATCAGAATGGGAAGACACATCTGCGCCGCCCTCTTCTCCAGCTTCGACCTTGTTGTCACGGTCACGGCCATTGCGGTTGCGGTTACGCCCGCCGCGGCGGCCACGACGACGGCGCGAATCACGCTCTCCATCTTCTGCACCCTCATTTTGATTGTCAGAAGATTCTTTGCCTGTTTCGCCATCATCATCTTCGGCGATATCTTCTTCGAAAGAATCTTCCGCCGAATCAATCACAGGCACAGACATAATCCCCTGAGATATCACGGGCACAGACTTGGCCGTTGTTTCCAGCTTAAACTGGGAGGTTGAAAGCGTATCATCGGTCACAAAACCGACGGTGAAACCATAGCGCGCTTCAATCTCGTTCAACAATTTGCGTTTGTTATTCATGATATAAAGCGCAACAGATGTTGCCATCGTCAAAATAATATCCTGCTGGCCTTTGGACTTAATGCCCTCAACTTCCAGCGCACGGATGATGGAGATAGCCGAGAAATCAAGCGTTTTTACGCGCCCAGTTCCCGCGCAATGCGCGCAAACCTCTTGTTGCGCTTCGGCCAGCGATGGGTTCAAGCGTTGGCGTGATAACTCAAGCAATCCAAATGAGGATATACGCCCCACCTGTATGCGCGCGCGGTCAGATGACAAGGCATCACGCAGGCGTTGTTCCACTTTGCGGTTGTTGCGCCGATCTTCCATATCAATAAAGTCGATGACAACAAGCCCGCCCAAATCACGAAGGCGCAATTGGCGCGCCACTTCGTCTGCCGCCTCAAGGTTGGTTTTCAAGGCCGTATCTTCAATGTGCCGCTCTTTGGTTGCGCGGCCTGAGTTAACGTCCACGGACACCAAAGCTTCTGTTGGGTTTATCACAAGATAGCCGCCAGACTTAAGCGTGACCACAGGTTCACCCATCTCCGAAATCTGGTTTTCTACGCCAAATTTATGGAACATCGGTACGCGGTCATTTTTATATTCCTGCACTTTTTTAGCGTGCGATGGCATCAGCATCTTCATAAATTCGCGCGCGTTTTTAAACCCATCTTCGCCCGCCACATAAACATCTTCGATATCGCGGGAGTAAAGATCACGTATGGCGCGCTTAATCAGATTGCCTTCTTCGTAAATCAAAGCTGGGGCAACAGATTTTAAAGTATGCTCACGAATGGTGTTCCAAAGACGTGTTAAATAATCAAGGTCGCGTTTAATCTCAACCTTGGTGCGTGTCACACCAGCAGTGCGAAGAATAACGGACATGCCTTCTGGTACAGACAAATCATCCAGCGTTTCTTTCATGCGCTTGCGGTCTTTGAAGGATGCGATTTTGCGCGAGACGCCGCCCCCACGAGGGGAGTTTGGCATCAACACGCAATAACGGCCTGGCATGGACAAATAGGTTGTCACGGCTGCGCCTTTATTACCGCGTTCTTCCTTGCTGACCTGAATAAGCATAATTTGCCCGCGTTTAATGACCTCTTGAATTTTGTAATTGCGCTTCAGATTAAAACGGAAAGGCCTGTCGCCATCCGCCCCATCGCCACCAATGGTATCCACGCGCTGATCATCACGATCCCCGCCTTGGCGCCCGCCATTGTGTCTGCCTTTGCCGCGGCCCCCAAAACGGCGGCCACGTCCACGGCCACGATTGTTACGGCCTTGATTGTTGTTTTGCTCGCCCTGCTCATCGCCGTCTGCTGAATCTTGCGATGTTTCACCAGACTCTTGGCCAGCATCATCAGAATCTTCAGAGTCATCATCTTCGCTGTCTTGCGCCTCTCCATCACCCTCTTCCTCGTCGCTTTGGGCGGCAGGGCCATGAAGAACATTTTCGCGGGATTGCATGGGGATAGGGGCGTTGCGGACGGGCTTCTCATCGTCTTGCACGTCTTCTTCGACATTATCATTATCGGCGGCGGCGTGCGCTTCTTCTTTCTCGTCATCGCCTTCGTCTTCACTATCGTCTTCTTCATCGTCTTCCAGAAGTGGTTGGTCTTCGCCGCCCACTTCGACGATAGGCTCCAGATCATCTTCCTCTTCTTCATCGTCGTCTTCAGATGAATCGGAAGGTTGCTCATCTCCTTGCGCGGCCAGCTGCTCTATTTCGGCCTCTTGCGCCTGCAAAACCTCATCATGCTCCTCGAGCTCGGCCTGTTGTGCGGCCATCAATGCCTCGCGGTCAGCCACAGGGATGCGGAAATAATCAGGGTGAATTTCAGAAAAAGGTAAAAAGCCGTGGCGATTGCCACCAAAATTAACAAACGCGGCCTGAAGCGATGGCTCCACCCGCGTGACCTTGGCCAAAAAGACCGATCCTTTTAATTGTTTTCGAACCTTGCTTTCATAATCATATTCAACAAGGCGGTTACCATCAACGACGGCAACCCGTGTTTCTTCCAAATGGGTTGCGTCAATCAACATTGTTTTAGGCATTGGATATCCTCCAAGCGCTTACGGCCAAAACCCTTCAAGCGACAATGGAAGGAAAAGGCGCGAAAGCGCCAAAAAAATTATCAATAAAAAAGATAGACCTGTCCCAAGCCCAATTATCACCACAACGGCTAATGCCAACCCAAACAAATGGTCGGCCCCTTAGCGTATATTCGCACCAGCAATGGCCAGGCGGGAGGACCTATCTTTATACCGTTATAGCCAGCGAAACCTTTTAAAATCAGATAATTAGTAACAAACTGCTTGGCCACGACGGGTCGCTTGGAAAGTACAATACACATAAATGTAAAACCGTACAATCGCTAAATCATAGACCCCTGGCAAATTCCGCACTGTCTTGGTATCAAGGGCTTGCAAAGGGCGCGTATCGCTGTATCCTTGGGAACTCTCTTTGCTATATAAATATTAGGTTTGCTTCGTGGGACGGTTTTTCATTTCTTTGTTTGTGGCTCTTTTCATTGTAGGTATCTGGATACCACAAGCATCAAGCGCGACTACCTTATCCATCAATTCGGTACGCATCGGAACGCATCCTGACAAAACCCGCATTGTCATAGAGTTGTCAGAAAAAATTCAATTTCGGGCTTTTGCCTTACAAAATCCGCCCCGTATCGTTGTGGATGCTCCCGATTTCAACTGGAATGCGGGCACACCCGATTTGGGTAAAAACAGCGCCATATCCAACATTCGCCATGGACTGTTACAGCCGGAAATATCCCGCATTGTCATGGAGTTAAAGCAAAACGTCACTATCAAATCCGCCTTTATGCTTCCGGCAGTAGCGTCTGTTCCTGACCGTCTTGTAATTGATTTCACGACTGCCGCTTCTGGCGCAAATGCAAATGCCCCTGTCTTTGGGACACTTTCCAGCCCACCCCCAACTTTTGGCAGCCAACTGGCATCGCCTGAAATCAAACCCGTGACAACCAGCGCGGCCCCTCCCGCTCACGAAACACCCAGCCCCCCACGGTCTGGCAAAAAATCTGTCGTTGTCATAGACCCTGGTCATGGTGGGGGCGATCCTGGCGCACTGGGTGCCAATGGCCGCAAGGAAAAAGAAGTAACGCTGGCGGTCGCCAAGGAACTAAAATCACAGCTGGAAGCCACGGACCGCTATACAGTGCATTTAACCCGCTCGACGGATATTTTTATCAAACTGCAAGACCGCGTTAAAATTGCCCGCAAGCACAATGCAGACCTTTTTATATCTTTACACGCAGACTCTATTGATAAGCCCAATGTCAGCGGGGCGTCTATCTACACCCTGTCAAACAAGGCATCGGATGCGCAGACAGCCAAGCTCGCTGCGCGCGAGAACCAAGCCGATTTGATTGCGGGCGTGGACTTATCGCATGAAGACAAGGAAGTCGCCAATATTTTGATAGACCTTGCGATGCGCGATACCATGAACCAGTCGAAATTTTTTGCGAATACCGTGGTCAAAAAGGCCAGCTCCAAAGGCATAGACCTGCTCGACAAGCCGCATCGCTTTGCGGGATTTGCGGTTTTAAAAGCACCAGACATACCATCCGTTCTGGTGGAAATGGGATTTATGTCTAACAGAGCAGAGGTTTCAAAGCTTTCCTCCCCTGATTACCGTAAAAAAATTGCGGGCGCACTGGCGAACGGCGTGGATGCTTATTTTGCAAAAATCCACAAAAATGGCCAGAACTAAAACCTGCCCTAACGCCCCCAAACTGGCGTTTAGCCCAGATAAGAGGCCAAAACCATCTGAAAAATCACAAAAAAATGAAAAAGGGGGTTTTAAGCCTCTCTAGTCTGTTGTATAAAGTTCAAGAATTACCAATTGTGGGAAGAAATTAAACTTTCCTCTGTCGGTCAATTAATTTTTTTCTAGCAAATAAGGAAAACCAAACAATGACAAAACTTTTGATGAACGTACTTTTCTTGGCTTCTGTAGTTGGCGTAGCAGCTTGCTCTTCCAACGGCACATCTTCTACAGATGAAACATTGACACAAGCTCCATACGCTGAAGAGCGCACAGTGGGCAATGCTCCAGCACAAGAAACAGTTATGTCAGCTGACCCTGTTTTCGAAAGCAAACAAGTTAAGTAATTTTTGCTAATCGCAAGAGTTTTTAAAGGCTGTCTGTTATTTAACAGGCAGCCTTTTCTTTTATCTTAAAAAAAGCGATACTAAGAGCATGAACTGGAAAATATTTTTATATCGCCTTATGATTTTGACAAGCCTCTCGGTTGCAGGCATGCTTCTTTACGCGGTTATCATAAACCTATTTATCAAGTTTGGTCTTATGCCAGAAAACATGGATGGATATGCCCTTATCAACAAAACGGTATATGCTTTTTATGGTGCTATTCTTGCAGCAATCGCTGCCTTTTTTATTAAGCACAAAATGGGAAGAATACTTCTTTTCAGCCCTCTTTACGCCCCGTCCGTTTTTGGCATTATTTACATCCTCATTCATTAAAAAAACCGCCCCGTTTTTATCAAGGGCGGTTTTAAAAACTTTTTGCAAAGTTACTGGTTAAAGTTATGCCGCACAGGAGCCTGCGCCGCGCTTTTCAAAACCTTTGAGTCTTTTGCATCTTTGGACACAGCTGCTTTTTTTGCAGATTTTTGCGCCGGCTTTGCCGCGCTGGCGTCCGCGCCCGAGGCTTCCACCGCAACCTCATCAACAACATGCGCGCCTTTCGCCCCTTTTTTATCAAGAACAGGGACGGGATAACCACGATGTTCGCGTACAGCGTTTCGAACCGCTTCCCAGTCTATACGGTCGGCAAAAACACCCGCTTTGGATGTGATGCGTTTTATATCAGACGCGTTAATTTCGTAGGATTTAAAATCACCCATGTTTTCAACATGCAATGACTGTTCTTGCGTAGGCGACACCTCCACATACATTTTGTCATCTATCCAGCCAACTTTCACGGGCTGGTCTACCACTGTCACTTTTGTGCTGACAGGCACGCGGGGGAAGATGTCCTTAATATCCTCGGGGTACATGCGGATACAGCCCGATGATGCGCGGCGGCCAATCGCGTATGGCTTGTTGGTGCCGTGAATGCGAATTTCAGGAAAGCCCAGATAGAGGGCGTGCGTGCCAAGCGGGTTGTCAGGCCCAGCAGGATAGAAGGGTTTTAAGGTAGGGTCTTCCTTCAACATCCTTGGCGTGGGCGTCCATGTGGGGTCTGCCCTTTTGCTGATAATAGTTGTTGAGCCAATAGGCGTGTTCAGCCCCTCGCGGCCTGGGCTTATAGGATAGACAATCGGCATGGCATTGGGGCTTTGATACAAATACAGCTTCATTTCGGGAAGGTTGATCACAATCCCTGATCTTGGCGCATCTGGCAGCAACGACTGCTTTGGCAGAACAACTTTTGCGCCATCACCTGGTATCCATGGGTCTAGCGTAGGGTTGGCCGCACGCATTTCCACAAAACCCAGCTTGTGCTCACGCGCCAGATGGACAAGTGTGTCCTCATATTTCGCGCGGTAGACTTCCATCTTGCCCACATAGTCCTTGTCGTAGGCCATGGCAGGGCTGGAAAAAACCAGAATCAGTGTGCAGGTCAGTGCCAGTCTTTTAAACGTCGAAACCATCATGCTATGCCAACTTTCCTTCTAAATTCTGCGCGACCTTGTCCATAAAAGCCCCCGTTGTCAAGAAGGCTTGCGAAGGGCCAATTAAAGTCGCCAAATCCTTGGTCATAAAACCACTCTCCACCGTGTCCACGCACGCTTGCTCCAGCTTTGTGGCAAAGTCCACAAGGTCTGTGTTCCCATCAAACTTTCCACGATATTTAAGTCCTTGAGTCCAGGCGAAAATAGAGGCGATGGGGTTGGTAGAGGTTTCATTTCCTTTTTGATATTCGCGGTAATGGCGTGTCACCGTGCCGTGTGCGGCTTCGGCTTCCACGGTCTGGCCATCGGGGGTGAGCAGAACGGACGTCATAAGCCCCAAAGAACCATAGCCTTGCGCCACCACATCGGACTGCACATCGCCATCATAATTCTTGCACGCCCACACAAACCCGCCGCTCGACTTCACAGCAAAGGCCACCATGTCGTCAATCAGGCGATGTTCATACCATAATTTTCGGATTTCAAATTCCACCTTGAACTCGCTGTCATAGACGCTTTGGAATATCTCCATAAACCTGCCGTCATACTGTTTTAAATTAGTGTTCTTGGTGGATAGATACACAGGCATTTTTCGAATAAGCCCATAGTTGAAACAGGCGCGGGCAAAGCCGCGTATGGACTCATCCACATTGTACATGCCCATAGCCACACCGGGGCTTTTAAACTTGAAAACCTCAAATTCCTGCTTATCCCCGCCTTCAGGCTCAAACACCAGTTTGAGCGTGCCTGCGCCTTCAATTTTCAAGTCCGTGGCCTTGTACTGGTCGCCAAACGCATGACGCCCCACCACCATGGGTGATGTCCAACCTGGTACATAACGCGGCACATTTTTACAGACAATCGGCTCACGAAACACTGTGCCATCGAGGATGTTGCGAATGGTGCCGTTGGGGGATTTCCACATTTTCTTCAGGTTAAATTCTTTGACCCGTGCCTCGTCGGGCGTGATGGTCGCGCATTTTATGCCCACGCGGTGTTGCTTGATGGCATTGGCGGCATCAATGGTCACCTGGTCATCCGTGGCATCACGGTTTTCGATGCCAAGGTCAAAATATTTCAAATCAATATCCAGATGCGGAAGGATAAGCTTTTCCTTGATCATCTTCCAGATGATGCGGGTCATTTCATCCCCGTCTATATCAACAACCGGATTTTGTACCTTGATTTTGGCCATGATGCGCCCCCCTTTGGAATTTGTTATCCCAAAGATGGGCAAGGATGGCCACCAAGTCAATGATTACGATACGGTTTTTAAGGATTTTAAAGGCGTTTGCCTGTTTTCACGAAGCGCGTTGATTTCCTCTTTCAGGCGTTCGGTAAAGGCTTCTATCTTTTCACTGCGGACAATCTCGAACGGTTGGCCTTTGGCACCAGTCGTGGTGGCCACAAACAGGTGACGGTCTGGGCCAAGGCGGCGTTTTTCAACTGTAATAAGGGGTGTTTTGCCAGCCTCTTCACGAAAGGAGATAAAGAAATGTCCGTTTACTTCCGAGAAAGAGAAGTCACGAAACAACCCCGAATACACATTCTGGCTGTAAATCTGGAATATTTTCCCGAATTCATAGCGGGAATAGCCAATTTTAAGAGGCGCAGGGGCGAAATGACTCATCATGGAAAGTTTATCACAAGCCCTTAAATTATGACAAGATTTTTAGGGATTTGCCCCGTTGTCATAGCCTGAACAATGGGTTAAATCTAATGGCTCGAAACCATTTAACAAAAAAGCGTCAAACCATGTCCGATATATTCCGCGAAGTCGATGAAGCCCTCCAGCAGGAAAAAGCCGCCAGGCTTTGGAAAGAATACGGGCCTACGCTGATGCTGGCCATCGTTGTCTTGATTGCCTCTACGGCCATCACAACGGCGTATCGCAGCTGGAGCTCACACGTCAACAAAGGCGAGACAGCCAAACTGGTGATGGCGGCAGAAGACAAGGATATCGCCGCCGCCATGGAACAGGCCACCATAGACATGGATGATGGTCACAAAGCGATTGGCCTTATGAACGCGGCCTCCAAGGCCGCCGCGTCTGAAGACTTTGCCAAGGCGCAAACCCTCTACCAAAGCGTGGCCGATGATAAGGGAGCACCCAAAGACCTGCGCGACCTTTCAACCATTTTAAGTGTCCGCGCCCGCCTGCTGGTCAAAAGCAAAGAAGCGCCTGATTATAAAGCCATGGCACAATCACTCTCCTTGGTTGCCAATTCATCCCGCAGTCCTTTTGCCAAGTTGGCCAAGCTTGAAGCGGCTCTTTTATATGGCGATGGCCTAAAGGATTACACAGCCGCCCTGAACGCCCTGCAAGGGCTGGATGGACAAGGCCTTTCAGAGTCCATCAAGGAAAAGGCATCTGCCTTAAAACGTGTTTATGAGTATGAGCAAAGCCATGCTATGCTCGAAAAGAAAACGCAGTAAACCCACCTATTGGCCGCACCCATGCAAAAATCATCTCTTCGTTATCTCTTATGTCTTACCGCGCTGAGCTTTACCATGCTCACGTTATCTGCATGTGGCAGCGGCGGATGGTTTGGAGAAACCGAAAAAGCACCCTTGGCAGGAGAGCGTAAAGCCGCCTTTGACTATGAGCGCACCTTAAGGCCCGATGCGGACTCAAAAGCCACTTCTTTTACAGCCGATACCGCGCAGCAAAACAGCGAATGGTCACAAGCGGGTGGCAACGCCAGCCACTCTATGGGCAGCCTTACCCTTTCCTCTGCCGCATTGCGCAAAGCATGGAGCGCGGACATCGGAACAGGTAGCCGCACGCGCCTGCCTTTGACCGCGCAGCCCGTGGTAATGGGAGAGAGCATCTTCACGCTCGATACTGATTTCAACCTTTCCTCCTTTGACACTGCCACAGGTAAAAAGAGATGGAGCGTCAGTGTCCGCAGTGAAACAGAAGATGAAGACGTCATCAGCGGCGGTATAGCAGGCGCAAACGGATTCTTGTATGTCACCGCAGGGTATAACGAAGTGTTGTGCATTGATGCGGCCAAAGGCGAGATTAAATGGCGCGTTAAAACACAAAGTCCCTCACGCGCGGCGCCCACTGTTCTGGATGGCCGTGTGTATGTGACAAGCCTGAGCAACTCTATCTTGTCCTTGAACGCGGCAGATGGCCGCACATTGTGGGAATTCTCTGGCCTTGAATCACAAACAGGTCTTGTCGGTGCCGCCAGCCCAGCCGTTTATGGCGACCTTGTTATTCCCGTTTTTTCATCAGGTGAAATTTATGCTCTTCGCACAGCCAACGGGTCTGTCGCATGGTCTGATAATTTATCTGGCTCGCTGCGTCTTGGTGGTCTTGGTGCACTCTCTGACATTCGCGCCTTGCCCGTGGTGCGCGGCAATGTGGCCTATGCCATCTCCTTTGCAGGCAAAATGGCCGCTATTGATATGGCCAGCGGCACACGCCTTTGGCAAAAGGATATATCAGGTTCTAAAACCCCTTGGGTGTCTGGCAACCGCGCCTTCCTGATATCCAGCGAAGAGCAGATTATCAGTCTTGATAGCGCAAGCGGCGCTGTGTTGTGGGTATCGCAACTGGCCAGATACAAAGACAAGGAAAACAAAACAGGGCAGATTTTCTGGACAGGCCCTGTTCTGGCAGGGGAACGTTTAATTGCGCTGTCTTCTGATGGCCGTCTGGCCGAGATAGACCCCCAGCAGGGCACACTTGTACGCGAAAGCCGCATTGGCGAAGATGTGCGCATTCCCCCCATTGTGGCGGGTGGAACGCTCTATATCCTCTCTGAAGATGGCGACCTTATCGCCTATCGGTAAGATTTTACTGGAAAATCAGAGCCATACAGACTAAGACAATGCCTTATGTTTACCATCGCCATCCTAGGACGCCCCAATGTGGGCAAATCAACGCTCTTTAATTGCATTGCCGGAAAGCAACTTGCGATCGTTGATGACACGCCCGGCGTAACCCGCGACTGGCGCGAAACCGAAGTCTTCTTTTATGACCGCCAAGTTATGTTGATGGACACCGCTGGATTGGAAGAAGAGTTTGATGATTCCATCAAGGGACGTATGCGCCGCCAGACCGAAGAAGCCTTGTCGCGCGCCGATGCCGTGATATTCGTTATTGATGGCCGCACAGGCCTAACGCCGCTGGACACCTTTTATGCGCAATGGTTACGCAAGCAAAAAAAGCCCGTCATTCTGGCCGTCAACAAATGCGAAAACGAAAAGGCCGCCATGGCAGGACTGGCTGAAGCCTACAGTCTGGGATTTGGTGAGCCAATTCCTGTTTCCGCTGCGCATGGCCATGGCATTCATGATTTATACTTGTCCATGCTGCCCCACATGCCTGCTATTGCAGAACCTGAAATTGAAGACGACAATGAATTTATCGACATCAAAAACATTGATGATTTAGAAGGCGATGAAACCTTTGATTTCGCAGCCCTTGTCCCCGATGACATTGACGAACGCCCCTTAAAAATTGCGATTGTTGGCCGCCCGAATGCGGGCAAATCAACACTGGTCAATGCATTGCTAAAAGACAACCGCGTGATGGTGGGACCCGAGGCTGGCATCACCCGCGATGCCATCGCCATTGACTGGATATACAAAGACCGCAAAATCAAGTTGGTGGACACAGCAGGTCTTCGCCGTAAAACAAAAGTGCAGGACAAAATTGAAAAACTGGCCGTGGAAGACACCATGCGCGCCATTCGCCTTGCGCAGATTGTGGTTATGCTGGTGGAACCAGAAACCATGTTTGAAAAGCAAGACCAGCAAATTGCCGACCATGTTTTGAATGAAGGCCGCGCCCTTATCATTGCGCTAAACAAATGGGATTTGGCGGATGACAAGAAAAAAACGCTGGACCTTTTGCAATATAAACTCGATACGGGTCTTGCGCAGGTCAAAGAGCTTCCCGTTGTTACCATCTCCGCCCTCAATGGCAAAAACCTTGAAGGTCTGATGGATGCTATTTTGACAACATACGCAACATGGACCAAACGTATTTCCACATCAAAGATGAACAGATGGCTAGCCGCGCGCGAAAGCCAGAACCCAGCCCCACTTGTGGGAGGCCGCTCAAACCGTTTGAAATATATGACGCAAATTAACATCCGCCCGCCGACATTCGCCTTGTGGGTGGCACGCGCGGGGGAACTTCCCGACACCTATAAGCGTTATATCGTGAATGCCCTGCGGGCGGATTTTGATTTGAAAGGCGTGCCAGTTCGATTGCTAGTCCGCGCATCCCGCAACCCATTTGATGAATGAGGTTTAACCCATGAGTGGTGATAAAACTGCCCCCCCTTCTCTGCCAGAAATAAACATGCAGACCATAGAAAAACTAAAGGATGTTGATGTGGCCAAGGGCGTATCCACCTTTCAAAAACTTGCTCTGGACTATGGTGTTGAGTGGGGCGTGCGGCTGCTTGTGGCCATTATTATCCTTATAATAGGTTGGATGGTTGGAAACTGGATTGACCGTCGCTTTGAAAATATGAATCGCCTTGACGATACGCTTAAGAACTTTCTGGGCGGGTTTCTAAAATACACCATTATATTTTTGGCCATTATTACGGTTATTGGATTGTTCGGCATTCCGATGGCATCATTGCTTGCCGTATTGGGCGCGGCGGGTCTTGCCATTGGTCTTGCGTTACAAGGGACTTTATCCAATGTTGCCTCAGGCGTTATGCTGCTCATCCTACGCCCCTTTAATGTGGGCGATTACATTGAGTTTTCAGGATTTGGTGGCACGGTAAAGCATTTAGGGTTATTTGGAACCGAGCTTGCCATGGCGGACAATGTTTACATCTTTGCGCCCAACTCCAAAATCTGGGGGTCTGAGATCAAAAACTTTTCACGCAATATGATGCGCCGTCAGGACATTCTGGTGGGTATCAGTTACAAGGACGACATCAACAAAGCTTTTGCCGTGATTGAAAAGATATTGGGCGAGGAAGATCGTGTTTCCAAAATTGATGATAAAAGACCACAAACCATGGTGGACACAATGGGTGATTTCTCCATCAATATCATTGTGCGCTTCTGGTCACAAAATTCTGATTACTGGGATTTGCGTTGGACACTGACAAAATCCATCAAAGAAGCGTTAGAGCGTGAAGGCATTACCATTCCCTTCCCCACACGCACCGTGGAAGTGGTGGGCGATACGGCCAATTTGTCGGATGAGCAAAAGAAGTCAATCGCCAGCGGCGCTTAGTCTATTTGGTGGATGGTACAAAAACGCATTCACCATTCATCGCGCAGTCATCATCAACCAATGGCATAAAGTGCGATACAATATCATCAGGATGCGGACGGATGGCAGGGTCTTCCCCCGGATAGGCTTGGGCGCGCATGGCCGTTCTGACACGTCCAGGGTCCAGAATATTCACCTTCACATTGGTATTCGCACATTCAGCCGCATAAATTTTGGCCAGAGCCTCAAGCGCAACTTTTGATATGGCATACTCGCCCCAATAGGCTTTCAGGTCTTGTGTCACGCCAGATGTCACAAACACAACGCGCCCCGCAGTCGAGGCTTTTAGCAACGGGTCAAGCGTGCGAAGCAGGCGGTAATTGGACATTACGTTCAAGTCCATAACCTTCTTGAATTCATCAGGTTTGACATGCGTGATAGGCGCAAGCGTGCCAAGCATACCCGCATTGCCAATAAATATATCCACTTTTGGAAAGTGCTGGTACAGCGTAGGGCCAAGGGCATCAAGATCATCGAGCTTGAACAAATCAAGCGGCATAAGCGTCGCCGTACCGCCAAATGATTTTATCTTGTCATCAACGGCCTCAAGGCCACCGATGGTGCGGGCAATAAGCACAACATGCGCGCCCTGACGCGCCAGCTCCACCGCAACAGAAGCACCAATACCGCGCGATGCGCCCGTCACGACCGCAACTTTCCCAGCCAGGTTTTTATCAGTCATCTATGGACACCAACATCTTCGCGCCCAAAGATACTTTCTTTTTAGATGAGGAACAGCCCGCAATTTTATCAACCAGCTCCACGGCATAATCACCCGTAAAGCACGCATCACAATATTGCGGCTTATCATTGTTGCGCCCCTTTTCCCCCACGGCTTGATATAAGCCATCAACGGAAATATAGGCCAGAGAATCCACGCCAATCATTTTGGCTATTTCGTCATTGTTGTGTGCGTGCGCCACAAGTTCTTCTTGCGAGGGCGTGTCAATCCCGTAAAAGCAACTGTGCGCCGTGGGCGGGGAGGATATGCGCATATGCACTTCTTTTGCGCCCGCCGCCTTGACCATCTCCACTATCTTTTTGGACGTGGTGCCACGCACGATGGAATCATCCACCAAGACAACAACCTTGTCTTTTAAGTATGCCTTATTGGCGTTATGTTTTAGCTTAACACCAAGGTTACGGATTTGCTGGGTGGGTTCAATAAATGTGCGGCCCACATAATGGTTGCGGATAATGCCCAGTTCAAACGGCACGCCGCTGGCCTGCGAATACCCGATGGCGGATGGCGTGCCCGAATCTGGCACAGGGACAATAACATCCGCATTTTTCACAGGTGATTCTTTAGCCAGCACCGCGCCAATATTTTTGCGCATTTCATAAACCGAGTGCCCTTCCATAAATGAATCCGGCCTTGCGAAATAGACATACTCAAAAATGCAAAAGCGCTTATGCGTGGATTTAAACGGCTGCAGACTGCGCAACCCTTTTTTATCAATCACAACCATTTCGCCAGGTTCAATATCACGGACAAAGTCAGCCCCTATAATATCCAGAGCGCAAGTCTCGGACGCCAGAATATACGCCCCGCCCATTTTACCAAGAACAAGGGGGCGGATTCCAAAGGGATCACGAAGGCCAATAAGCATATCATCCGTCACAGCCACAAGCGAATATGCCCCGATGATTTCATTCACCGCACTTTTGAGTTTTTCAATAGCGTCAGTCTTGGTGGACACTGCCATCAAATGGACAATCACTTCCGTATCTGAGGAGGATTGAAAGAGCGAGCCTTTGTTCACCAGATCTTCGCGAATGGCGGCGGCGTTGGTTAAATTGCCGTTATGGGCGACGGCAAAACCTCCCAGAGCAAGATCTGCATAAATGGGTTGAACGTTGCGAAGGGAGGCCTCACCTGTTGTGGAATAACGGTTGTGGCCAATGGCCGCATGGCCTTTTAATTTTGAAATGACCTTGTGCTTGCTGAACGTGGAATCCACCAGCCCCATGGCTTTGTGCGCGTAAAAATCTGCCCCATCATAAGATACAATCCCCGCCGCTTCCTGCCCGCGATGCTGAAGGGCGTGAAGACCCAGCGCTGTCATGGCCGCAGATTCAGGATGACCGAAAATGCCAAAGACACCACATTCTTCATGGAGCTTATCATCATCAAAAGGGTGGCTTGTGCGCATCATGATTTCTTCCCTATTCATTTACCACCGGCTCATTAAACAATTGGTCAAGCTTCTTTCGCTGTTCTTCCTTATAACCCGCATCATCGGGGTCAGAAGAAGGTTTGGCAGCATCATCCGTTTTCTTTTTGCCGCCACCTAGAAGGTCTTCTTGCTCAAGCTTTTTCTTGATGAGGTCGGATGTGGTTTCATCCATCTTCTTTTCGACATCATCAGATTCAGGAAGATAGGCCGCCATAACGCCCGCTATTTTTTCAATAAAGAAATGGGTTTTGCTGTCCTTGAAAAACTCTTCTTTGCGCGCATCGTCCATCAGCAGGTGAAAGGGCAGATAAACAAGTCCCAAAAGCACCAGCGCTCGCGCTATACCAAAGATAACGCCCAGCGTACGGTCCACAGGCCCAAGCCCCATGGCCTTGGCCGCGCCTGATATCATGTGGGATATCACCGAAATGACAATAACGACAGCCACAAAAATGACGCCATAGGCGGTGGCGTCGGCAACAATTTCCATAGGGATAATGTCAAAGAGCTTGGCGGGCTCCGCCCCTTCAACACCCACGCCAAACCATGTGCGTACCATGGGCGCAAAGACAGGGCCGACAAATACGGCAGCCAGAATACCGCCCACAACACCTGCAATGGTCAAGACTTCACGAATAAAGCCGCGCATGAAAGAAATCAGGGCGGAGGCAAGGACAGCTATAACAACAACAATGTCTATTATCATTTAAGGAGTCATAGGCAAAAGCCCCTTCAAAAGCAAGGGATTCATGCGCGGATTCAGCAAGCTACGCATAGGTTTTATAAGGTGTTTTACCCGCAAACTGGCGGGCAAGGTCTTCAAGATGCGTGATTTCCTCAATCTTCAAGCCCTCCACACAACCCTGTGCCTTTCCTTTTTTGGAAACACGCTCAGGAATAACCGCACGATCAAAGCCAAGTTTGGCGGCTTCTTTCAAGCGCACATCAGGTTGCGATACGGAGCGGATTTCACCCGCCAGACCAACCTCCCCGAAGAAGACGGTGTTGCCTGGCACAGGAATGTTGGACTGGGAGGACAGCAAGGCCGCCGCAACGGCCAAATCTGCCGCAGGTTCTGAAATACGAATGCCGCCCGCAATATTCAAGAAGATGTCGGACTGCGAGAGCGTGATGCCGCACCGCGCCTCCAAAACCGCCAAGACCATGGCCAGACGGTTGGAGTCCCACCCAATCACGGCGCGCCTTGGTGTGCCGAGCGGCGATGGCGCAACCAGCGCCTGCACCTCCACCAGAACAGGGCGCGTGCCCTCAAGCCCCGCCAGAACGGCAGAGCCTGCGACATTGTTTTGACGCTGCGCCAAAAAGAGGGCGGATGGGTTTGGCACTTCAACCAGCCCTTCATTGGCCATTTCAAAGACGCCAATTTCATCGGTCGGGCCAAAGCGGTTTTTGACCGTGCGCAGAATGCGGAACTGATGCCCGCGATCCCCTTCAAAATACAGCACCGCATCCACCATATGTTCCAGCACACGCGGACCAGCAATCTGCCCGTCTTTGGTGACGTGTCCGACAAAGACAATCACGATGCCCCGCTTTTTGGCGACGCGTATAAGTTCTTGCGTGCATGTGCGCACCTGCGTGACCGTACCAGGCGCGGAATCAACCGTGTCCACATACATGGTCTGGATGGAATCAATGACAATCAAATCCATCTTGTTCGAGGCATCTTCCATAGAGGCGACAATATCGCGCACCGATGTGGCGGATGCCAGTGCCACGGGAGATTTATCAAGCCCCAGACGACGGGCACGAAGGCGCACCTGATCCACCGCTTCTTCCCCCGACACGTAAAGACAAGACTTTTCCATCTGCGCGAGTTTGCAGACAACCTGCAAGAGCAGCGTGGATTTGCCAATGCCAGGGTCCCCGCCAATCAAGATTGCAGACCCTGGCACAAGCCCGCCGCCCGTCACGCGATCAAACTCCGCCACGCCCGTGATATGGCGGGGGACATTTGTGTTGCTCTCCCCCTTCAAGGCCACAATATCCAAAGACCTGCCCTTGCGCCCACCGCCCAGCCCCTTGGGCGCGGATTGCGGCGCGGCCTCTTCGACGATGCTGTTCCACTCATTGCAGGATTCGCACTTTCCGCCCCATTTGGACGTGACCGATCCGCAGGACTGGCAGACATAATTCTTGAGTGCTTTGACCATGTATTAGAAAAACCTTATATTATTATGTTACAATGCGTTGCATAAATTCTGTTCAGTTTGTTTTTCAATTTCGAAGAAAAAATTGTGCGCCCCGCTCTACCCGGAATATAACCGCCCAACCCTTCAAAACATCCTTATCTTTATACTCCAAAAACAAGAACAAAGAAAGAACAAAAGAACAAAACCCTGCCCAGACGCAGGGTTTTGCGATTTGGGCCGTATAGTACATGATGTGCTTTGTACTGTTT
>CAUJHK010000154.1 GCA_963204715.1 Pseudomonadota bacterium
CCCACTCCCTGCCCGTCGTTGTAGAGCGGGGGCTATTGAAATGGATCCCCGCCTGCGCGGGGATGACGATTTTAGAAAGTTTTGTACGTCATTGCGAGGAACGTAAGTGACGAAGCAATCTAGTATTTTTAACCACGAAGGTCACGAAAAACACAAGGAGTCTTCCAAAAACGTGGCGGCCTTGGCGCCTTGGCATTTCAATCTTTTAACCAAGTATTATAATTTTGATGAATTGTAAGAATGCTTTATTTTAAAGGTACGTTTTCTGTGCGTTTCTTAAGGTTTCAGTAATATCTTTTACTCCGTCACACAACCATAGTGTATCGGCAAGAATTAGAATATTAGAATTTGTATGGTGCGAAAAACGAGCCTTTGAAACAACCAGATCATGTGGAATAATGCAAGCCTTAAAAATATCAAAATTTGATGAGAAAATTACACCAACTAGATAATCAAAGTGTTTATTTTCTAAATTTCGTATAGCACTAAGTTGTCTTGAATTGTTATGAGATGTTATACGTCTTGCTTTAATCTCATATCTATTTCCTTCCGCATCTTTTGCATCATACCCTGCATTAGAATTATTCTCCAAAGTAAGTTTTAGGGCATTAGAAACAATATGTTCAGCATATCCTCCAGCAGGTGGATTGGCGTTACGTATTACTTCTCTGATACGCAGAACTTCTAAAATTTCTTCATAATATTTTAAAAGATCTAAAGTATTACAATTTTTAAATTCCACCCCTAAGCCGCCTCAACCTTTTTGGGCAAATTCAATTTAAGATGTAAATCTTTCAACTGTGCCTCGGTTGCCTCGCTCGGCGCGGCCATCATGGTGTCTTCGTATTGGCCGTTCATGACGAACGCGTAAACTTCACGCAAGTTTGGTTCATCGGCCAGCAACATCACAATACGGTCAACCCCAAACGCACAGCCGCCGTGTGGCGGCGCGCCATAACGGAACGCATTGAGCATGCCGCCGAATTTTTTTTCTAAAACATCTTTGGAATAGCCCGCAATTTCAAACGCCTTTTCCATGATGTCGGGGCGGTGGTTTCGGATTCCGCCCGACGCCAGTTCATACCCGTTACACACGCAGTCATATTGCGTGGCCATAACATCAAGCGGTGCTTTGGTGTTTAAAGATTCCAACCCGCCCGCAGGCATGGAGAACGGGTTGTGGGAGAAGTCAATTTTACCTGTTTTTTCGTCCATTTCATACATCGGGAAATCAACAATCCAGAATAATTTGAACACGCCTTTTTCAACGATGTCCATGTCGGATGCGATTTTGTTTCTCGCCCGTCCCGCCATGTTTGCGGCCTTGCCCTCCATGTCGCAGACAAAAAACACGGCATCACCGTCTTCTAATCCTGCGGCCTTTACCAATTCCGCCATCGCGGCTTCGGGGACGAATTTTGCAATAGGGCCAGCGCCTGCGCCGCCCGTGTATGTGATATAACCCAAACCCACCGCGCCTTCGCCGCGCGCCCAGTCATTGAGCTTGTCAAAGAAGGAGCGCGGCCTGTCAGAGACTTTTGGTGCGCGGATGGCACGCACCACCCCGCCCTTCGCAATCACGCCCTTGAACGCGTTAAACGTCACATCATCACGTTTGAACACATCGGTCACATCACAAATGACCAGCGGGTTGCGAAGGTCTGGCTTGTCAGAGCCGTATTTAAACAAAGCGTCTTTATACGCCATGTTGGGGTGCCATTCGACGCGGTGTTTAACGCCCGTGAAATCACCAAATTGTTCAAAGATTCCGCCAATGACTTTGGTCATCACCTTGAAAACGTCTTCTTGTTCGACGAACGACATTTCAACATCGAGTTGGTAAAATTCTGCAAGCCTGTCCGCGCGGCCATCTTCATCACGAAAACACGGTGCGATTTGAAAATAACGATCAAAGCCCGACATCATCAACAATTGTTTGAATTGTTGGGGAGCCTGTGGCAACGCATAAAACTTGCCTGGATGCAGGCGGGATGGCACCAAATAATCACGCGCGCCTTCGGGGGAACTGGCCGTCAATATCGGCGTTTGGAATTCTTGGAAGCCTTCATTCACCATGCTCTGGCGCATGGTGGAAATGACGTTGTTGCGAAGGCGAACGCGGGAATGCATACCCGCACGGCGCAAATCAAGATAACGATATTTCAGGCGAATGTCTTCGCCCGCGCCATCATCCTCAGCCACCTGAAAGGGCAGCACATCCGCGCCTGATTGAACGGTGACAGACTTCGCCACAACCTCAATGTCACCCGTTGGCATTTTGGCGTTCGCGGTGCCATCGGCGCGTTTGACAACCGCGCCATCAATGGTCACGACGCTTTCGACCCTCGCATTCTCAAGCTCTTTATTGCCTTGGGCAACAATTTGGGTAATGCCGTGGGTATCGCGCAAATCTATGAACAGCACGCCGCCATGGTCGCGTTTACGGTGAATCCAGCCCGATAGACGAACTGTTTCCCCGACGTTGGAGTGTCTAAGCTGGCCGCAGGTGTGTGAGCGATAGGCGTTCATGTTTATAATCCTTTGTAATTTAAAGGTATTTATAAACAGGTCACGCCTAGGATACAAAGGGTTTTTTAGGGAAGTTTGAGGCTTTTAGCCCAATTTAAAGGGGTTTGGGCCGCGCAGTGGGGAGACATCTCCCATCACCTGTTCGGGCGCGCATTCACGCATGGCGCGGTCAAGTTTTAGAACCATGCCTTTTGTGGCAGTGTCCACTGGCCTGTCTGTGTCTGGTATGTTCAAGGTCGTGCCAGCGGGGTCTTGATAATCAAGGCTTGCCTGTGAAGAAATATCTCCCCCTGCTTCGTTTGATATATTTGCCTGCACTTTAATAGCATTGACAAGCCCGTTTGATTGCATTGAGATGGTACTTGAAACATCCGCGCTCTGCCCGGAATCTGAACCAAGATTGACCCACACGCCCACGCCATCTTCGGTTTTTAAAATTTGCGCATCTTTAGTATTAAAAACATCTTTGATGGCGTTTTCTGCGCATTCCTTTGTGACAGCATAAGGCTTTAAATCATCCGCCGCCGCTGTGAAAACACCAGACAGGCCTATCGCCACCGCACCTATAGAATTACGCAATACACCCATTTAAATCCTCCTGTTACTTTAAAAGTTTATAATATTACGGGCATAAAACGCAAAAACAGTGAATTTTTCTTTGTAATTTAAGGGCTTGGCCTTTAAATAAGCCCATGATCATCAAAACCCAAGACCAGCTGAACGCCCTTTGCGTTGCGCTATCCCGATGCCCCTATGTCACGCTTGATACAGAATTTCTGCGCGACAAGACCTATTATCCAAAGCTTTGCCTTTTGCAAATGGCTGGCCCTGAGGTGGACGCCGCCGCGCTTGACCCCTTTATCGAGGGGCTGGACTGGACGCCCGTCAAAGAATTGATGGCCAACAAAAATGTTTTGAAAGTTTTTCATGCCGCGCGCCAGGATTTGGAAATTTTCTGGAATCTTTATGGCGTGCTCCCCACGCCGCTTTTTGATACACAAGTCGCCGCCATGGTATGCGGATTTGGTGACCAGATTGCGTATAACGGATTGGTGCGTGAATTAACGGGGCACGAGCTTGAAAAATCTTCCCAGTTCACCGACTGGTCACGCAGGCCATTGAGCCCTAAGCAAATAAAATATGCACTGGATGATGTGATTTACCTTCGCGATGTGTATGAAAAACTTTCCACCCGTTTAAAGGTACAAGGGCGCGAAGAATGGGTATTTGAAGAAATGGAAATTTTAAATTCCCCCGCAACATACCAGACAAACCCCAAAGATGCGTGGATGCGCATCAAGGTGCGGTCTGACAAACCTGACGTTTTGATGATTTTAAAAATGCTGGCCTCCTGGCGTGAAGAGCAGGCCATGGCGCGCGATGTGCCGCGGGGACGTATTTTAAAGGATGAAACACTGGCCGACATTGCCATGTTCAAGCCACGCAGCGAAGAAGACTTATTGCAAATACGCAGCCTG
>CAUJHK010000155.1 GCA_963204715.1 Pseudomonadota bacterium
TCAATGACGATGGAGGCATATTTGTTGTTGGGCCCTTCTGCGGCCTTGGCGCGCGCTTTGGCCATGCCTTCTTGCGCTGGCAAAAGGCATGAGAGAAGAATCAAAGCTATGGCCGCGATGTGCCGCAAAGAATGGCCTCCCTTTAGGCTTTTTGGTGATGCAGGCCGCTGTGTCTGGTGCCCATGGTGTATTTTTAACATTTTACAAAAAGAAGATTGAAAATACACTAATTTCACCCGATAATAGTCTTGCGTAAACGTTCCCCTAGCGTATTCTAAACAACATTAGAGAATCTGTCTATAACCCGCGGAATCCAATAGTTTTGTGCACCGCACAAATACCTATTGACGGCGGTTGATTCGAATGATATCTTAAATTTGTGCGTTGCAATAATATATGACAAACGCCCGCAATAATGGAGGCTACAATGGCAGCAAAAAAGACAACGAAAAAAGCAAAACCAGCCGCAAAAAAGGCAACGGAAACCGTGTTGAAAAACACAAAGCCCCTTCCTGCAGCGCTTGATTTTTCAGCCTTTGGCAAGGCCTTCCCACAATTCAAACCTTTAAATCTGGAGACCAATATGTTCAAAGGCAACAAACAAATGGAAAAAATGGCGCAAGACGCTACCGTGATGGGACAAGATCAGATGGAAGCCGTCGTCAAGGCATCGACAATTTTTGCCAAAGGCATGGAAGACATCATGAAAACCTGCATGGAAATTGCACAAGAAGCAGGTGAGAAAAGCCAAACCCTTGCCAAGACCATGATGTCTTGCAAAACATTGAATGAATTTACAGACGCACAAAGCCGCATGGCACAATCCAGCTTTGATGAATTCATGACCAATGCGACAAAAATTTCTGAAAAGACTGTCAAGGTTATGACCGAAGCTATGGAGCCTATCAATGACCAGATGGGCAAGTCTATCAAACGTGCCAGTGATTCAATGGCCGCCTAGTTTTTTAATCTCTCCTTAACCATTCCAAACCCCGCATATTTGCGGGGTTTTTTATTTTTTAATGTATTTTTTGTATAGTGAAAGACAAGAAGAGAAAACGCCGCAGTATGAGAACGCCCGCACAAATTACATCAGCCGACATTCTGTCACATCTGCGCGATGTGCTTGTAAAAGCAAGCGCGAATCCTTCTAAAATGAAGGAAAGTTTTGCGCAAATTACGCAAGGTCATGCTTTTACAAAAGGGCAGTATCAGCTGGTTTTAGAGCATGCGAGCGCAACTGGTGTTCACAACATCAATGACAGATATTCCTCCCTTTGGCATTTGTTTAAAGACCCTTTGGGCAAGCGTGTATCTTTTTTTGAGGTTGATGAAAAACCAAAGGAAACGGCGATGGATGTCGTTTTGTTTTCACGCTGGATAAAAGACAATTACAGTATGATCATGGAGTTTGAGCTTCCCGAATCTCCGCCAAAAATTTTCTCGCGCGTCGCAGAGGTATCAGACTTCAAAACCTTTTTATCTTATCTGGACAAAACCATTGTCCCTGCTTTGAAGCAGGCTATATGCCATGAACATAAAATGACCGAATCCGTTTTGGAGGCCGCGCTTTTGGAGCGGGAAAAACTCTTGATTGAAAATAAAATTACTGGTGTCGAAGTTTTATGGCCTATTCCCTCTAAAAAATGGCTCGAAGCCAGTCCGAAATAAAGCTTTTATGGCTTATAATAGACTTTATAGACCAAGCGTTCTTTGTTAATATCACCCTTATGATGTGTGCAAGAGTTGTAAAAAAGACAAGTCCTGTTGTGATGGATGATGAAGAGATAAATCAGCCCCCCTTTAATGATGATGGGAGCGGCGGGCAAGACTATGAGCGTGACCGCCAAACAGGTATCTTGCTAAAGCCTCGTCCAAAAACAAAAAAGCCTTCCATGTATAAAGTCCTTTTGTTGAATGACGACTACACTCCTATGGAGTTTGTGGTGCATGTGCTGGAACGCTTCTTTAACAAAAACAGACAGGAATCCACCGACATTATGCTGCATGTTCACCGTCGCGGGGTGGGGCTTTGCGGCATTTTCACATACGAGGTTGCCGAAACCAAAGTGGCGCAGGTGATGGACTTTGCCCGCGCGAATGAACAGCCGCTTCAATGTACAATGGAGAAGGAGTAACCAAGCATGCTCTCACGAAACCTTGAACAAACGCTTCACCGCGCGCTGGCCGCCGCCAACCAAAGAAACCATGATTATGCAACGCTGGAACACTTGTTGCTTGCGCTCACCGAAGATCAGGATGCTATGGCCGTGCTGCGCTCTTGCGGGATATCCATTCCTGATTTGCGTGAGCAGCTGGAAGCCTATCTGGAACAGGAATTGGGATATTTGATTACCCCCGAAGGCGAGGAGGCAAAGCCCACCACTGCCTTTCAACGCGTGCTTCAACGCGCTGCTATTCATGTGCAATCATCAGGGCGTGAAGAGGTAACGGGCGCAAATGTTCTGGTTGCACTGTTTTCCGAACGTGAAAGCCACGCCGTGTATTTCCTGCAAGAACAAGACATGACACGCTTTGATGCGGTTAATTATATCTCCCACGGTATCGCCAAAGTGCCGGGGCAAGGAGATGCCACAAAAACACCGCGCGGCGCGGAAGAAGAATCTGCGGGTGCAGCAGAGGTTAAAACCAGCGGTGAAGCCTTGAAGGCTTACTGCAAAAATTTGAATGAAAAAGCGAAGGTTGGAAAAATTGATCCCCTGATTGGCCGTCAAAAAGAGGTTGACCGCACCATTCAGATTTTATGTCGCAGGTCAAAAAACAATCCGCTTTATGTGGGTGATCCAGGCGTGGGTAAAACCGCCATTGCCGAAGGTCTGGCCAAGAAGATTGTGGAAGGACAAGTTCCCGATGTTTTAAAAGACGCCGTCATATATTCGCTTGATATGGGCTCGTTGCTCGCAGGCACGCGTTACCGCGGGGATTTTGAAGAGCGTATCAAACAGGTTCTGGCAGAGCTTGAAAAAATTGATGGAGCAATATTGTTTATTGATGAAATCCACACTGTTATTGGCGCAGGTGCCACATCAGGCGGCGCGATGGATGCCTCAAACCTTTTAAAACCATCGCTTTCAAATGGCACGCTGCGCTGCATAGGCTCAACCACTTATAAAGAATACCGCAACCACTTTGAAAAAGACCGCGCGTTGGTGCGTCGCTTCCAAAAGATTGACGTGTATGAGCCATCGAACGATGAAACCATCGAAATTTTAAAGGGTCTTAAAACATATTTTGAAGATCATCATGGCGTAAAATATACGGACGAAGCTTTAAAGGCAGCGGTTGAACTTTCTGCCAAATATATTGGCGATAGAAAACTCCCCGATAAGGCGATTGATATTATTGACGAGGTGGGCGCGGCGCAAATGCTTGTCCCCGCAGAGATGCGCAAAAAGGTGATTGATGTTGCGGATATCGAGGCCGTGGTGGCTGTGATTGCCCGCATCCCTGCCAAGACACTAACCAAAGACGACAAGACCGTTTTGAAAAATCTGGAACGTGATTTGAAAACCATGGTGTTTGACCAAGACGCCGCCATTGACACACTGGTGGATGCCATTAAATTATCGCGCGCTGGATTGCGTGATGCTGATAAACCCATTGGCTGTTTCCTCTTTTCTGGCCCTACGGGTGTGGGTAAGACGGAGGCCGCAAAACAGCTTGCCAAGACGATGGGCATTGAGCTTAACCGCTTTGATATGTCCGAATATATGGAACGGCATTCGGTCTCCCGCTTGATTGGCTCACCGCCAGGCTATGTCGGGTTTGACCAAGGCGGCTTGCTGACGGACAAGGTGGATCAACAACCACATTGCGTCTTGCTGCTTGATGAAATTGAGAAGGCGCATCCAGACATTTACAATATTTTGCTGCAGGTGATGGACCATGGAAAGCTCACAGATAATAACGGCAAGGTGGTTGACTTCCGCAATGTTATTTTGATTATGACGACGAACGCAGGCGCGGCAGAATTGGCACGCGCACCCATAGGGTTTGAGCGTGATGTGCGGGTGGATGAGGACAAAGAGGCCATTACCAAAATGTTCTCGCCCGAATTCAGAAATCGTCTTGATGCCATTGTGCCATTCAAGGCACTGGCGCGGGATACCATGGTGCGCGTGGTTGACAAATTTATCGCGCAGATGGAAGCGCAGCTCACCGAGAAAAATGTCACGGTGCAATTGTCTGATGATGCGCGCGAATGGCTTGCCAAAAAGGGGTATGACCCCGCGATGGGCGCACGGCCACTATCCCGCGTCATTCAAGAACATGTTAAACGCCCCTTGGCCGAAGAATTGCTGTTTGGCAAGCTGACAGAAGGCGGTACTGTGTTTATCAAAACCAAGGATGATAAAATTATCTTTGATATCACCCCTTCCTCCAAAAGCTTGAAAAAACTAAAACCACCAAAAGAAAAAGTGGAATAGTCTTTAAGGTTTAATCTCAAACACTGCGTCCACCTCGACACAAAACCCTGCGGGCAATGATGGGGCGCCGACGGCAAACCGTGCGTGTTTTCCCGCCTCGCCCAAAACAGACACCATCAAATCCGATGCACCGTTGATCACCAAAGACATATCCGTGTAATCAGGGGTGCAGTTCACAAACCCACCCAGTTTGACACAGCGAACAACCCGTCCCCAATCATCTTGAACGGTGTCCCCCACTTGGCGCAGGATGTTAAGGGCACACTGTCTTGCGGCATCCTGCCCTGTTTTCAAATCAACATCCGCACCCAGCTTTCCTTTATATGGCACCGCCCCGCCAATTGGCACTTGTCCCGCTACAAAAACCAGATTTCCAGTAATGACATAGGGGACATAATTAAATAATGGGGGTGCGGATTCCGGTAATTTCAGTCCCATTTGGTTTAATTTTGCAACAACATCGGTTTCGATAGGGGGCATTGCGGGTTCTCCTCTTGATTTTCATGCCTTTTTAGGCCAAATCTTAACCATCGAAAAGAAAAAAGAGGCCACGCATGGGACTTTTATCACCAATTGCCAGATTCTTGGGGTCTTTGTCCCCCGCCCATATTTACTTGGTAACGCTGACAAGTGGCGCCAAACGTGTGGGAAAGGATGCGCAAGGCAACGTCTATTACCACGCCAAGCCTCGCAAAGGGTATAAGCATGAACGCCGCTGGGTTTTGTATAAAGGCGCAGCCGAAGCTTCCAAAATACCGCCCGAATGGCATGGGTGGATGCACCACCAAACGGATGATGTGCCAGAGGCGGATGCTCCGTCCTTCCGTCGGTCATGGCAACGGCCTCATGTGCAAAATTTGACGGGGACAACAGCTGCTTATCGTCCTTCGGGGCATGTGCTGGAAGGCGGGCAGCGGGCAAAGGCCACGGACGACTACGAAGCCTGGAAGCCAGAATAATATTTTAAAAGGGGAATAAACATGAAACGCAATGTCGTTGAAACAGTTTTGGGCGCGGTCGTAATTTTGGTGGCAGTGGTCTTTTTGGGATTTAGTTATTCGGCGGCGAATGTCGGGGATGTGAGCGGCTATAAGCTGACCGCGGATTTTTCAGGCACGGGCGGTCTTGCCGTTGGTGATGATGTCCAGATCAGCGGTGTTAAAATAGGCACGGTTTCCAAAATAGAATTAAAGCCTGATGATTACCGCGCACGCGTTACCATGGACGTTGAAAATTTTGTAAAGCTGCCTGATGACAGCTCGGCCTTTATCAGCAGCTCGGGTCTTCTGGGTGGAAAATATATGGAACTACAACCAGGGGCGTCTGAAGAAATGCTCGGCAATAACGGGCATATTGAGTACACACAAGCGCCGCAAAATCTCGAACAGCTTTTGGGCAAGTTTATCTTCAGCGTCAGTGGTGACAAAAAAGCCGATGCGGACAATGCGACCAACGGTGGTTTTCAAGACCAGTAACTGACAGACTTTTTAGAAAGCTATAAAACGTGAACAAATTTTCCATCAGCCTTCCATCGTTTGTGCTTTTGGGGATGTTATTGTTTGCAAGCCCTGCCTTTGCTGTCATGGAAGACTACCCTTCCGTTAAACTTCAGGGGCTTGATAAATCTGTTGGTCGTACAGTGACGTTTGAGGCCAAGGTGGGAGATACTATTCAGTATGGCCCTTTGTTTGTAAAAATCCATGCCTGTCGCAAAGCGCCACCCATTGAAAAACCTGAAAGCGCTGCCTTTTTACAAATCTGGGAAGTGCCCCCTGGTGAAAAAAAATCACAGTGGGTTTTTTCGGGTTGGATGTTTGCCTCTTCTCCCGCGCTGTCAGCCATGGATCACCCTGTTTATGATGTTTGGGTTATTGAATGCACAGGGCGTGATGATTTGATTGAAAAAATCCCCGAAGATGATGTCGCCAAAGCGGCCGATGAGGCGCCTGCGGATCCCGTTATTGATTCTGAAGCTGAAGATCAAACGCAGCAACAGCCAGCCCCTGGCGCGCAGACACCTTCAGGCGATGCTGCTACTGCGCCGCAGGAAACGCCTGTTACACAAAGCAGGCCTGAGGAATATACTCCAGCTGTTCAAGAGCCGTCTTCGCAAGAACCTGCGTTGCAAACGCCAGCCCCCCAAGACGATGCTGGCTTTACGGCCTATGATTTGATGAAGCAGAAAAACGCTCCTGATTCTGTACAAAGTGACAAAAACCCAACAAATTCAGGGGCTTCAGTACCTCAAACACCAATATATTAGATAGCGTTAATTTATTAATTTTGACATAACAGTACCCCTTCTGTCAGGCTAAAAGTATGAGATGGCTTGATGACATTAAAAAGTTTTCTGTGAAAGGGTTTTTGGATCACAAGCCGCCCATGGTCATGGATGATGGCCTGATTGAAAAAATTGCCAAAGCGGTTGTCGATAAAATCACAAAATCTCCGCAAGAGGGCAAGCAGGATAACAAAGAACTGCTGACGCGCATCGCCGAACTTCAAAAACAAAACGACCTTCTTGAAAAATTGTCACTGACAGATCCGTTGACGGGGGCTTACAACACGCGCTACTTCGAAAAAACGATGGATGAAATTACCGAAAGTAATATGGCGCAAAGAAACCCTACAGGACGTCACTTTTTAATGATGGTGGATTTGGATGGCTTTAAACAGATTAATGATGCCTATGGCCATGAAACAGGCGACATGGCGCTTATCCATGTGGTACGCAAATTAAACGAAATGACGCGAAAAACAGATGCTGTGTGCCGTGTGGGCGGGGATGAGTTTGTCGTGATTTTAAAAGACGCCACAGAAGAAGGCGCCAAACAAAAAATCATGAATATTGCAGATACTTTCAATACAATGTCTTTTGATAAGTCTTCTATGAAAATTCCTGTGCGTGCCAGTATTGGCTGGAGCGAGCTAAAACCCGATGAGTTTGTAAAAGATGTTATGCGCCGCATTGATGAATATGTTTATGACAGCAAAAAAATAAAAGGGGATACAAGGTTTACAGATTTTGTTGACTGTCATGAATCCATTGAAGATATTGCTCAAGGCACTCAAAACTAACCATCCCTTTGCGCAAGCTTTGTGGCTTCTTGTCTATCTCTGATTTTATTCTTTCCTCATAGTCATTCTGGTCAATCTCATAGGCGCCAAACTGTAGCAAATGCGGGTTGATAAACTGCGTATCAAGAATTTCATACCCGGCGCGCTTTAATAGGGCACACAGATAAACAAGGGCTATTTTGCTGCCGTTGGTCTGGAAGGACACCATACTCTCCCCGCAAAAGACAGCGCCGATGGAAAGGCCATATAAGCCGCCCATCAACTCACCTTTTAAATTCCAAACCTCAATAGAATGGGCATGGCCTGCATGGTGAAGGGCCACGAAAATATCGCGGATAGGTTTGTTAATCCATGTATTGTCCCGTTTGGAAGATGTGGCCAGAGAGCAGCCGTCAATAATTTTTTCAAAGGCTGTGTCCAGTGTTACTGTGTATTTTTTCTGACGCAGTGTCTTTAAAAGTTTTTGTGGAATGTGCAGATTTTTAAAAGGCAGTAACGCACGCTGGTAGGGGCGGTAAAATGCGAAATCATCGTCCTGCGCGCTTTCCGCCATGGGAAAAACGCCCTCGCGGTAAGCATCAAGAATGGCTGTTAAAATTTTGTCTTCCATGTTGCGCCGCCTATCACATGGATTGAAGGAGTATTATTTTTTTGCCAGATTTTTTTCCAGCCAGTGGATGTTGTAATTGCCTGAAATAAAGTCGGGCTGATTGAAAATCCATTGATGGAGCGGCAGGGTGGTTTTAATGCCATCCACAACCGTTTCTGCAATGGCGCGGCGCATCCGTGCAAGGCACTCTTCACGTGTTTTCCCTGTTACGATCAACTTACCAATCATGGAATCATAGTAGGGCGGAATGGAATAGCCGCCATAAATGGCAGAATCAAAGCGCACACCAAGCCCGCCAGGTGCATGGAACTGTGTAATCTTTCCAGGTGATGGCGCAAAGGTTTCAGGGTCTTCGGCGTTGATGCGGATTTCTATGGCATGGCCACGAAAGCGAATATTTTCTTTGTTCAACGTTAAAGGCAGGCCTGCCGCTACTTTTATTTGCTCGGCAATCAAATCAATGCCCGTAATTTGTTCGGTCACGGGGTGTTCTACCTGAATGCGGGTATTCATTTCCATGAAATAGAACTTGCCGTCTTCATATAAAAATTCGATGGTACCTGCGCCAATATATCCCATTTTGCGGATAACATCTGCGGCCAGAGTTCCAATCGCTTCACGCTCCTTTTGGTTGAGCGCGGGCGAGGGGGCTTCTTCCACCAATTTTTGGTGACGACGCTGGATAGAACAATCCCGCTCGCCTAAATAAATGGCATTGCCGTGTTTGTCCCCAAAAACCTGAATTTCAATGTGGCGGGGCTTTTCCAAATATTTTTCAACATAAACGGTGTCGTCCCCAAAGTTCGCTTTGGCTTCAGAGCGTGCGGTTGAATATTGTTCGGCAAAATCTTCTTCTGCGCGCACTACTTTCATACCCTTACCACCACCGCCAGAGGCCGCCTTGATAATAATCGGAAAGCCAGCCTTGCGGCAAAACTCTAATCCTTGCTCAACGGATGTCACTGCGCCATCAGACCCAGGTACAACAGGAAGGCCCAGCGCCATAACGGTTTGCTTGGCACGCACTTTGTCGCCCATGCTTTCGATATGCTCAGGTTTAGGGCCGATAAAGGTGAACCCATGTTCTTCAACCATGCGGGCGAAGGTTTCGTTTTCTGATAAAAATCCATAGCCAGGGTGAATGGCTTCCGCGCCTGTGACGGCGGCAGCGGTTAGAATAGCGGGGATGTTCAAATAACTGTCTTTGGCGGCAGGCGGGCCAATGCAGACTGATTCATCCGCTAGACGCACGGCCATGGAGTTTGCATCGGCTGTTGAATGAACGGCGACAGACAATATACCCAGTTCGCGGCATGCACGAATAATGCGAAGCGCAATCTCACCACGGTTTGCTATCAGTATTTTTTTAAACATGGCTTATTCAATCACCATCAACACATCGCCATATTCGACAGGCTTTCCTGTCTCAACCAGAATCTGGGTGATGGTCCCGCCTTTTGAGGCTTTTATGGGGTTCATAACCTTCATGGCCTCGATGATGAGGAGCGTATCCCCTGCAGCAACCGTATCACCCTTTTTCACAAAGGTGGCCGCGCCAGGCTCAGGCGCCAGATAGGCTGTGCCCACCATAGGGGATGTCACTGCACCCGGGTGATCGCCAGTAATGGTAGAGGGTGAGTCCATATTGGCTTGTCTTGGAACGGCAGGGTCAGAGGGCATGCTCAAGGGCGCGTGGTGCATGTGCCCACCACCCATGGCGACTCCGCCTTTATTGACGCGGATCATCTGGTCGCCTTCGGCCACTTCGATTTCGCTTAATCCCGTTTCTTCAAGAAGGTCTGCCAATTGACGAATGGCTTTTGCATCGATTTTCATGGAACTCGCTATGCTTTAATTGTTAACTTTCAAACGCCCCTGAATAGAGAAAAAACACTGAAAAGTCAAAGGAATCGGAAGGCTTAGGTTTTAACCAATGTGGACAAACTCTCGATAGCTTCGCTGTATCCCGCGCCGCCCTTGCCTTTGATGATGTTTGTTGCCACCGACGATATATATGAAAAATGACGGAATTCTTCACGGGTCGATGGGTCGGAGAGGTGAACTTCGATAATTGGCGCATCCAAAAGTTTACACGCATCATGTATGGCGAGTGAAGTGTGAGTGTACGCGCCTGCATTGATGATAAGGCCGCAGATGTTCAAACGTTCTTCTTGAATCCATGTGACAATCTCGCCTTCATGGTTGGATTGACGAAAATCTATGGAAAAATTCAACGAACGGGCTTTGTCTTCACACAACGTTTTGATGTCGGCCAAAGTTTGATGACCATAAATAGAAGGTTCCCGAACCCCAAGCATGTTGAGGTTCGGGCCGTTGATTATAAGAATATTATTCTTGTGTTGGTGCATCTGCCGCAGGCGCTTGTGTTGCAGGCGCAGATTCACTGCCCTGTGTCGGCACTTCCGTAGGCTCTGGTGCAACATCTTCAACAGGGGCTTCTTCGGCCATTGGTGCTGTCGCATCTGTCGGGGCTGTTTCAGGTGCTGGTGCAGAAGCATCGGTTGTTGTG
>CAUJHK010000156.1 GCA_963204715.1 Pseudomonadota bacterium
GCAGTGGAAATGCTATAAACCCATCCTTTCCACAATCCCCATTGCCCCGCACCCCCATTCACCCATAAAATAGGGGCGTACAGAATCACTCAACGCGGGCGGCTATGACCATCTTTCAAATAATTGCCATTGTCTTTACATTCGCCGCCATGGGCGGATATGTGAACTATAAGCTTTTCCGCCTGCCATCGACCATCGGCCACATGGTCTTTGCCCTTATTTTCTCTGTCCTTGTTCTGGCAGCGGGGAAAATCGGGATTTTTGATGTGGAGATTATCCGCGAGATGATAGGCAGGATTGATTTTTCAGACCTTGTCCTGCATGGCATGCTCTCGTTCCTTTTGTTTGCTGGCGCGTTGCAGATTAATTTGAATGATTTGAAAAATGTCCGTCTGCCCGTCAGCATTCTGGCCACGTTTGGTGTTTTGACGGCAACAGCCATCACAGGGACTTTAACATGGTATCTGGCGGGGTTTGCGGGTGTAAACCTTCCTTATGTCTATGCTTTGCTGTTCGGGGCACTGATATCACCGACCGATCCCATCGCCGTCTTAAGCATTCTAAAACAGCTGGGCGTTTCCAAAACGCTTTACATGAAAATCGGGGGCGAGAGCCTTTTTAACGATGGTGTAGGCGTTGTCATCTTTCTTTCCCTTTTGGGGTTGGCCAGTGGCGGGGCGGATCTTGTGGCGCACGAATTTTTTATACATCTGGCGCGGGAGGCTGTGGGCGGGCTGGCGCTCGGCCTGCTTTTGGGCTGGATAACCTATAAATTCATGCAGTCTATTGATGATTATAAAACCGAAACCATGCTCACGCTTGCGCTTGTATCAGGCGGGTATGTGCTGGCCGAATCCTTACATATTTCCGCACCGCTATGTATGGTTGCAGCGGGACTTGTGATTGGCAACCAAGCGCGCCAGCGCGGAATGTCTGATTTAACGCGTGAACATGTTGATACGTTCTGGCAACTGCTGGATGAAATTATGAATGATGTCTTGTTCTTGCTGATAGGGCTTGAAATGATCATCATCTCCTTTTCAAAGCAAACCATTCTTGTCGGGCTTGGCGCCATTGTGGCTGTGCTGGCAGGCAGGTTTATCAGTGTGGGTCTTCCCATTGCCATGATACGCCTTAGAAAGCAGGTGGATCGCGGCACCATCCGTATGATGACGTGGGGAGGCCTTCGCGGCGGTTTGTCTATCGCCATGGCGTTGTCCTTGCCAGAAGGTGAAGCTAAATCCATCATCCTGACACTCACATATATGGTGGTTTTGTTTTCCATTATGGTGCAGGGCACCACCTTTAAAAATCTCTATAGCTACATTACAAAATAAGCCGCTTGTTTTCGGTTGGTATTGCAAATCTATTCTAGAAGGGGGTGCTTGGGTGTGTCCTTTGAGTCACAGTATAAAAAAAAGAGGGCGTTCTTACAGAAACTATTTTTTTTATATTGAAAATGAGGTAAACTGATTCGCGTGTAAGTACTTTTTTAACCTTTTCTTGAAATCATCAAGAAATTATATTCCAAACCTAAGGAGATGGAACTATGGCTACGAAGAAAAAACCTGCAGCGAAGAAAAAAGCTGTAAAGAAAATGGCAACGTCTGTTGTAAAAAAGACGGCTGCTAAAAAAGTTGCTAAAAAGAAACCAGCTGCAAAGAAAACAGCTGCTAAAAAAGTAGCAAAGAAAAAGCCTGCTGCTAAAAAAACAGTCAAAAAAGCTACAAAAACAGTTAAAAAAGTAGCGAAGAAAAAACCTGCTGCTAAGAAAAAAGTAGTTAAAAAGAAAACAGCTGCTAAGAAAAAGAAATAATCTCGCTTTATAGCGAGCTTTTTGCTTTTTAACGCCCGCGTTTGGTTTGTCCATTCGCGGGCGTTGCTTTAGGGCGTATGAAATTGCCCGTACGTCACATTATGACCATAAATGGTCTTCATATTATGCGCGCTCGCACTATTCTACAGTGCCTAACGCTTCACCTGTTAGAGGTCAAAATCATGGGAACATCCTTCCAAGGCTACATCACAAGGCTTATTGCATGGCTGAAAAGCTTTCCCTGGCCATATCAGACAGCTATTGCGCAAAAGTTCGGGCCTTCTCGCCTCCCTGTGCCCAATGCGCCAGAAGATATGACATCCACCAAGCAATATGAAGGCCATGCTTCCAAAGCCTATATGAGCCTTAAAATGGCATTTCGGGATATTGGCCGCTTGAATGCGGTAGGAGAAACTCTGGGGCGTGATTTTTTAACGGCCATGCCCGAAGGTGCCTATAAAAGCCGCTTGGGCCAGATAGCCTTTTTATACCGCCGTATGCATGAGGAGTTGTCCGATGAAAAGCTTCATGGGTATCTGGAAGAAGCATCAGAGCATCAAAAAGCAAACCCGCATGAGTGGGATGAATGGGACAACGCCAACATGCGTGAGATGGAGGCGATGTATCGCCACCTGGCCTGTGTGCCAGCAGATTTGATGGAACGCAAAGCCCGACTGGCCTATGAGGGACGACGCAAGCATCGTGATGTTTTAAAAGCGGATGACTGGTCTGAGGCGCGGCCATTTCTAGAAGATATGGTCAGTTTACAGCAACGTATTGCGGAAGCAAAAGTCTTGAAAGACAACGCGCACCCGACGGATGAGCTTTATCAATCCTTGATGCGCGAATATATCCCTGGTGCAAAATTGTCAGATGTTGAAACATCTTTTTCCCGACTGGAAGAAAAACTCAAAGAGATTTTGCCATGGATATTGGAAGAACAGGCCAAAAGGCCAGAGCCGATTCCATTGATAGGCCCGTTTCCAGCGGCGCAGCAAATGTGGCTCAACAAATCTTTGCTTAAGGTTATGGGGTTTGATTTTGATCGCGGCGGTCTTTATGAAACAGGGCATAATCCTGTGGAAGGTGGAACGCCTGATGATACCCGCCTTGTGATAAAAACATCTGATTCCAGAAATTTTCTAGAATCTATGAAGTCAGCTTTGCATGAGGGCGGTCATGGAATTTATATTCAAGGCTTGCCGCGTGATACATGGCGGTATCAGCCCGTAGGGCAGGATTTGGGTGCCGCCGTTCAGGAATCACAAGCGTTATTGATTGAAATGATACTGGGACGGACGAAAGAGTTTTTCACCTATCTTGCACCGCGCGTGGAAGGCTTGTTCCAGAAATTTGGTGATCCTGCCATGACGGCAGAAAATCTTTATGCGCTCAAAACGTTTGTCAAACCCGGGGTGGACAGAAAAGGCGCGGATGAAGTCACATATTTCTTTCATATCCTGCACCGTATGCGTCTGGAAAAAGATTTAATTGCGGGCAGGCTTAAGGTCAAGGATTTGCCAGAAGCGTGGAATGCGGGCATAAAAGATTTGCTGGGTGTGGAGCCTCAAACCCATGCCCAAGGCTGCTTGCAGGATGTCCACTGGTTTGTTGGAAAATTTGGCTATTTTCCCGCCTATACAATGGGGCATATGATGGCGGCGCAAATCCATGACAAAATGAAGCTGGATATCCAGAATATTCCGCAACTGATGGGGGCGGGGGATTTTATGCCCGTACAGGCGTGGTTGCTGGACAAGATATACCGCAACGGCCGTCTGATGCGCTCTGATGACCTTTTAGACAGTGTTACAGGGGCAAAATTAACGCCCGCGCCATTGATAAACCACCTGCAAGAGCGGTATCTGGGCGCGTTGTAAGGCTTGGAATTTTCAGAGATTTATGGTTAAACATAACCTTATGACACAGTATATCTCCACGCGCGGGGACGCATCCCCCAAAAGCTTTACCGATGTTTTGCTCTCTGGCATGGCGCCTGATGGCGGGTTGTATGTTCCCGCCCAATGGCCACAAATGGATATGAATGCGCTCAAGGGGCGTTCCTACACAGATATTGCATTTTTGGTGATGAAGCCTTTTGTGGGCGGCGACATAAAGGATGATGATTTAAAGGCCATGATCAACGAGGTCTATGGCCAGAATTTTTCTCACCCTGCTATTGCTCCTTTGGTACAGCTGGATAATGATTTTTGGGTGATGGAGCTTTTCCATGGGCCAACCATTGCCTTTAAGGATTACGCGCTTCAAATGCTGGGGCGTTTGTTTGATTACGTTTTAACAAAGCGCAACGAAAAAGTGACCATTGTCGGCGCGACATCGGGCGACACGGGATCAGCGGCGATTGAAGGGTGCTACCACTCTAAAAATATCAATATTTTTATCTTGCACCCCTATGGCCGTACATCAGATGTGCAGCGCAAGCAAATGACAACAATTGATGCGCCCAATGTCCACAACATTGCGCTGGAAGGAAATTTTGATGATTGCCAGAATGCGGTCAAGGCCATGTTCGCGGATGTAAAATTTCGTGATGATGTTCATTTGTCGGCGGTCAATTCTATCAACTGGGCGCGCATTATGGCGCAGATTGTATATTACTTTAATGCTTGCGCTACGCTGGGCGCACATAAGGGCTGTAAAATATCCTTTGCCGTACCGACGGGGAACTTTGGCAATGTTTATGCGGCCTATTGCGCCAAACAGATGGGTGCCCCCATAGACAAGCTTGTCATAGGCTCTAACAGGAACGATATCCTTACTCGCTTCTTTGAAACTGGGAAAATGACGGCGGGCGCGGTAGAGCCCTCCCTTTCACCGAGCATGGATATTCAGGTCTCCAGTAACTTTGAAAGATTTTTGTTTGATCTGTGTGGCCGTGATGGTGCGTTTGTTCGGCGCATGATGGAAGAGTTTAAGGCAAAAGGGGAATATGCCCTTGATGAAGGCTTCATGAAAAAGGCTCGTGCCGCGTTTGAATCCTATCGCTGCTCGGATGACCAGACATCCGCCATGATGGCAAAATGCTATAAAGACACAGGGTATATCCTTGATCCGCATACTGCGGTGGGCGTGCATGCCGCAAAATTATCAAAGCAGGGGGCATCCCCCATAGTGGCTTTGGCCTGCGCACACCCTGCGAAATTCCCTGATGCGGTTTTATCTGCCACGGGCATTCATCCGCCACTGCCCGCCCATCTGGCAGATTTATATGACCGCAAAGAACATATGAGTGTTTTGGTGAATGATGTGCCAACCCTTCAAAAGTTTGTATTAGAAAGAATAATAAAATGACCATAAAAACAACAACGCTGCCTGCAGGCCTTCGTATCATCACTGACACAGTCCCCGACATAGAAACCGTGGCCATAGGCGCATGGGCAGATGTTGGCTCTCGTCATGAGGATTTAAAACATAATGGCGTTGCCCACATGGTAGAACATATGATGTTCAATGGAACTCCCACGCGCACATCCTTGCAAATTGCTGAAGCTATTGAAGATGTCGGTGGACAGGTGAACGCCTACACATCTCGTGAAATTACGGCTTATTACATCCATTTGCTTAAAAATGATATGCCCATGGCGATGCATATTTTGTCTGATATTATGCAACGCCCCACCTTTCCAGACGCCGAGCTTGAAAAGGAACGCGGCGTTATTTTGCAAGAAATTGGTATGACAAATGACACGCCTGATGATGTGGTTTTTGACCAGTTTCAGGAAACGGCCTACCCCGACCAGTCTTTGGGAACTTCTATTTTAGGAAGCGAAGCCATTATTAACGGCATGAAAAAAGAAACGCTGTATGAACATGTTCATCGCTTTTATACGCCAAACAAACTGGTGATATCAGCGGCAGGAAATGTGGACCATGACGCCTTTGTAAAAATGACGGAAAACTTGTTTACAGATCTTCCTAAGAACAGCGATCGGGGGTATGAGCCAGCCCGCTATGTGGGGGGTGATTCCCGTGTAGAAAAAGACCTTGAACAAACCCACGTGGTTTTAGGCTTTCAGGGCATTGATAGAAAACATCCTGAGTTTTTTGCCGCCAGTATTCTGGGCATGGTGCTGGGTGGGGGAATGTCTTCTCGCCTGTTTCAAGAGGTGCGCGAAAAGCGCGGCCTTGTTTATTCTATCTTTTCTTCGCACTCATCTTATCACGATGATGGCCAGTTTGAAATTTATGCAGGCACAGGGCCTGAGCATCTGGGTGAAATTATTCCTGTTATTTGTGATGAAATTGTCAAGGTGGTGCAAAACCCCGCAAGCCTTGCAGAAATAAACCGTGCCAAGGCACAAATAAAGGCGGGCATTTTAATGAGCCGTGAATCCATGCTCTCACGCGCCAATCGTCAGGCAAAATATCTTATTAATTTTGGCAATGCGCCAGATGTTAAAAACATTGTAAACCTCGTGGATGCCGTGACGCCTGAGCGTGTTCAAAATATTGCGCAGGAAATATTTGTCAAAAAGCCCACACTGGCCGCCCTTGGGCCATTAAAGGGGCTGGAGTCATACGATAAAGTTATAAAACGTCTGGCGGCCTGACATTTATGTTATGGCCATTCAAGCGCGCATCTATAT
>CAUJHK010000157.1 GCA_963204715.1 Pseudomonadota bacterium
CGTAGCCTGAACTGTTGGCCCGTTTGTGTGCCTGCTGGAATTTTGACTGTGTTGCGTCCGCCATCCAGCGAGGGCACTTCGATTTCGCCGCCCAAGGCCGCCGTCATCATAGGGATAGGCACGCGGCAGTATAAATTTGCGCCATCACGTTTGAAAAGCTTGTGTGGCTTCACCACGACCAGCACATATAAATCTCCCGCTGCGCCACCGCGCATGCCAGCTTCCCCTTCACCTGTCAAACGAATACGGCGACCAGAATCAATGCCTTTAGGAATTTGTACTTTTAGGGTTTTTTCCTTGCGCACGCGGCCAGAGCCACCGCATTTTTTGCAAGGGTCTTTAATCACACTGCCCACGCCGCCGCAGGTAGAACAGGAGCGTTCAATGGTAAAAAATCCCTGCTGTGCACGCACGCGCCCTGCGCCGTGGCATGTGGGGCATTCCTGCGCACCCTTGCCGCTTTCCGCGCCAGATCCATCGCACTTATCGCACGTATCGTTGATAGGAATTTTGAGTGTAGATTCCTTGCCCTTATAGGCTTCTTCCAGTGATATTTCGATGGTGTATTGAACATCAGAGCCACGCGTGTTCTGGGCACGGCCACCGCTACGCGCGCCGCCGCCCATCATGTCACCAAACATATCTTCGAATATATCTGTAAAAGCACCGCCAAAACCAGCGCCCATGCCGCCAGCGTTAAACCCGCCGCCCATGCCACCGCTGCCCATGCCGCCTTCAAACGCGGCTTTGCCAAAACGGTCATAGGCGGCACGCTTTTGCTCATCCTTCAAAACATCATACGCTTCGGAGATTTCTTTAAACTTGGCTTCTGCGGCCTTGTCGTCTTTGTTTTTGTCGGGGTGGTATTTCATGGCGAGCTTGCGGTACGCCTTTTTCAGCTCATCCGCCGAGGCTTTTTTATCTACACCCAGTATTTCGTAATAATCTTGTGCCATCTCTGCCTTATTGTACTGTCATCTGGAGCGAAGCGGAAGATCCCATGAGAAAGTTATGAGATGCTTCGTCGCTTCGCCCTTAGTATGACAATTAAAGAGGATTAGTTTTTCTTGTCGTCATCGACCTCGGTAAAGTCCGCATCGATAACATCATCAGAAGCAGATGGCTTTGAGCTATCTGGTGATTCGCTGTCAGGTGTGCCCGCTTGCGCTTCTTGCTGTTTGCGGTACGCCATTTCACCAATTTTCATGGAAGCCTGCATCAAAGCCGTGGTTTTGGCCTCAATATCTGCCTTGTCGTCCCCATTCATGGCAACGCGCAGGTCAGAGATGGCGTCTTCAGCAGATTTTTTGTCACCAGCATCCACCTGGCCGCCAAGCTCTTGCAAAGACTTTTCGGTTTGATGAATCATAGATTCCGCCTGGTTGCGGGCATCAATCAACTCACGTTTTTTCTTGTCTTCGCCCGCATGGCTTTCTGCATCTTTGACCATTTTTTCAATGTCAGCATCGGTCAAACCGCCGCTTGCTTGAATGCGGATTTGTTGTTCCTTGCCTGTGGCTTTGTCTTTGGCCGTAACATGGACAATACCGTTGGCATCAATATCAAACGTGACTTCAATTTGCGGAACGCCGCGTGGTGCAGACGGCAAACCCACCAAATCAAACTGCCCCAGCAATTTGTTGTCTGCGGCCATTTCACGCTCTCCTTGGAACACGCGGATGGTGACAGCAGACTGGTTGTCTTCAGCCGTGGAGAAGGTTTGAGATTTTTTGGTCGGGATGGTTGTGTTGCGGTCAATAAGACGTGTAAACACACCGCCCAATGTTTCAATCCCCAAGGAAAGGGGGGTCACATCAAGAAGAAGAACGTCTTTGACATCACCTTGTAAAACACCGCCTTGAATGGCTGCACCATCGGCTACAACTTCATCGGGGTTTACGCCTTTGTGAGGTTCTTTGCCAAAAAATTCTTTGACCGTTTCGACGATTTTGGGCATGCGGGTCATACCACCCACCATAACAACATCATCAATGTCTGAAGGCTTCAGGCCAGCATCTTTCAACGCGGCTTTCAAAGGGCCTGTTGTTTTCTTGACCAGATCATCCACCAGAGATTCCAGCTTTGCGCGTGTCATCTTCACGTTCAAATGTTTTGGGCCAGACGCATCTGCCGTGATAAACGGCAAGTTTACATCGGTTTGTTGGGAGGATGAGAGTTCAATTTTTGCTTTTTCAGCGGCTTCTTTCAAGCGTTGCAACGCAAGCTTGTCGGAACGTAAATCAATGCCCTGTTCTTTTTTGAACTCATCGGCCAGAAAGTCAATGATGCGCGCATCAAAATCTTCCCCGCCAAGGAACGTATCACCATTGGTGGATTTAACTTCAAACACACCATCGCCAATTTCCAAAACGGACACATCGAACGTGCCGCCGCCAAGGTCATAAACAACAATCGTGCCAGTTGATTTTTTATCAAGGCCATAGGCAAGGGCTGCGGCTGTTGGCTCATTGATAATACGAAGCACTTCAAGCCCCGCAATTTTACCCGCGTCTTTGGTGGCTTGGCGTTGGGAATCGTTAAAGTAAGCCGGCACTGTGATAACAGCCTGGTCTACTTTTTCGCCCAAAAAGCTTTCGGCGGTTTCTTTCATTTTTTGCAAAACCATCGCGGATATTTGCGCGGGTGATTTTTTCTCGCCATCCACTTCAACCCACGCATCGCCTGAATCAGATTTGATGATTTTGAACGGCGCGGTTTTGATCATCTTTTGCACTTCAGCATCTTCAAAACGGCGGCCAATCAAACGCTTGATGGCGTAGAGTGTGTTTTCAGGGTTTGTGACGGCCTGACGTTTGGCGGGCTGGCCAACCAGACGCTCACCGTCCTTTGAAAATGCAATCATGGAAGGGGTTGTGCGCGCGCCTTCCGAGTTTTCAATAACCCGCGCTTCTTTTCCGTCCATAACGGATACGCAGGAGTTTGTTGTTCCTAAATCAATACCAATGACTTTTCCCATTTTTCTTTCCTTTTTACTGGCAAATAGTTAATGAACGACCCGTTTTTCACAGCATCTGTTCGGTTTATTCCCTAAGGGGGCTAAGGCTTTTATATAGCATGGTTTGGTGGGATTTAAAGGGCAATATGGGCTTTTTAAGCCCATATTTTTTATTTACGTAATTTAATGTTGTGCTTTAGGAGTGGTAATATCTCATGTGAGTATGATGTTTGGAAAAATAGTCAACGAACATTCATTATGTGCTCTAAGTGAATGCATGAAATTTAATTAAGCTTGAACACTTTGTCTTTTATATTTCTTGAATATAGCAATCTTATTCAATCATTCTCGTGGGTGTATAGGTATTGTTAGTCAGAGTGGTGAAGGGGCGGGCGTGGTGATAGAAAAGCGAGGGTTCTTAGCCTGATGAATCCATTTCATAGCGCGAATAGTCAGCGGGTCGATGGCTGGATTGTAATTTTCTGATTTAATTTCTTCTGGGCTTGCGCCGCCTGTAAAATGCACATCGGGATGTATTTTATCTCCGTAGGGAACTTTATTCCTGTCAGCCATCAATCCTGCTGTAACCGCTACGTGCCTATTCTTGAAGGTAAAGTCCATGTTTGAAGATGAGTTTCCGCCAGAACTTTCACCAAAGCTCATGACGTTATTCAATTTTTGAAAGGCGATGAGTATCAATTCGCCAGAACTTGAAGTATGGCTTCCTGTTAAAACCGCGATGGGCTTTTCGGCTTGTTTTAAACGATGTTGAGTATCTATGCTACAAGGGTTTTCTATCTCAAAAAGAGGGTAAAGTAGATACGCATGCGTTCCGCTTCCAAGGAGAGAAGCAATTCCTTCAAGCATGGGGCGATAATCGCCCCCTGTATTAATGCGTAGATCAACAATCCACCCGTCAATTTCAGATTTATCCAAATTGCTTAAGATGTTCTGGATCGCTTTAACGTAAGGATCGCTGGCTAAGATAGTTTCGTCATATCCTTGTATTTTATTATAAGGGGGTAAACGAATATATCCAGTTTTTCCAAGCATCATACCAGATGGCATTGCTGGCTTTTGTTTCGTTGGGGTTGTGCTTATCTCGTTTGGTATGCCGCTATGACCATCGTTCAGTTCATCTAGGGAGTATCTCAGTATAGCAAGCTCATCTACGGAAGAGGATGATTGCTGGAAAGAGTTTACGCGATCTTTCCATGCGTCCCAGTCGATCGGGGGCATACCTTTAAATTTAATATTGCGTATTGAGCAGGCTTTTATAAGCGCTAAAGCATCTTCAATGCAATCTACATTCATAACAGCTATCTTTCACATGGCTTGGTATATGAAGAATACCCTGTCTAAAACTTTATTTGCAAATTAAGCCTTCTGATCCACCTGATGGTCTGCGCCTGCGCCACCCTTGGATACGCCGACTTTTGCGGCACGGAGCAGGCGGTCCGCAATAACATATCCTGCCTCAACCACTTGAATGACAAGGCCGCCGGGTTTGCCGGGGATGGGGGTTTCAAACATCACTTCGTGGAAGTTGGGGTTGAAGGGTTCATCCAGCGGTTCAATCTTTTTAATGCCGTGGCGCTCAAATGTTTTAAGCAGGTTTGCATCCATGGATTCAAGCCCTGTGATAATAACGCCAATGCGTTCATCCTCATGTAAATCGGCGGGGATGGCGGCCAGTGCACGGTGGAAATTGTCGGAGAAATCGAGCAAGTCCCGTGCGAAGTTTGTCACCGCATATTTGCCTGCATCTTCACGGTCTTTTACCGCGCGCCGCCGCGCATTCTCGGCTTCCGCCAGTGCGCGCATCATTTTGTCTTTGGCATCAAACAATTCCACTTCCAGCGCGGCAATGCGCGTGGCCTGTAAATCAACAGGCTCTTGTGCGGAAGCTGATTCTTGCGCATCAAATTCTTCAGCGGCGTTGGAAAGATTTTCCGGATTTTGTTCGGGTTCGTTCGTCATAACAATCTTTTAAAAAGGTTTAGGGTTAAAATTAAAGTTCAGTCCCCGGGCGCGTGACAAACACACGTAATTCCACAGGCGTTTGTGTGCGGCCGTCAGGGCCGTCATAAGGACGCATCACGGTGATAGTACCTATTTCGCCATATCCATCTGCGCCTATCATGGCGGCAAAGCGGCCATCGGAGTCTTTGAAGTAATATGTGGGTTTGTTGTTGTCAGACAAGGACATTGTTACATTTTTTTCAGAAGGGGTCAGGGCGTGCGCCGTGGCAAACGCCATAACCTGCTCTGTAATGTCTTCACCCGCATTAACCATGGGCACTTGCAGCGCGATGGTAGAAGCATTGCCAAAGTCATGGGCAAGGCGGTCTTTTAGCTCGCCGCTAAGCGGGTAGGCTTTGAAAACGGTCATGCTTTCGGGGATAAGTTCCAAAACATCATCTTGCAAAGATACTTTATAAACATCACGCCCCGCGTCAGACGAAAACCTGATTTCTTTCACGCCGCGAGATTTTAAATCATCCTTGTCCAGCACCATCATGGCCGAAGATGTTTTGTTTTGCACATCACATTTGCGGGTGTCGGGGTTGCCCGAGGCTTCAATTTTGCGGTATTTTTTTACCTTGATATCAAGGAAGTACGGGTCAACAAAATTGGCTTCATATTCCAAGGGGGAGTATGAAAAACAGCCGCTGACCACGTCAGGCAGGCTCATACGCAGGCCAAACTGGTTGTCTTCCATATAGCTTTCGCGCACCAGTGACACCTGCACAGAAGAGGGGGAGATAAACCCCTGTTCGGCGGCTTTGCGTTCTTGCGCGGCGGCGGCATCTTTGGCCGCGCCCTGCGGCCCGTTCGTCATAAAGGTGGGGTCGTAGGTTTGGGATTCTGATTGCGCACGGGCAAAAGGCGCGGGAAGCAAAAAGGCAAAAACCAGCAATAGGGGTATCAGGCGCATAGGCTCTCCACATGTTATTCCGCGCCAGAATATACATAGATGACCAAGGATGCAATTTCCGATGCGGCTTTGTGTGGCCTTATCCTTGGGAAATCTTGCGGATATTGCGGGTTATCATCTCGGCCATAAAGCTCACGGACGGAATTATTTTTGCATAATCTAGGCGTGTGGGGCCAATCACACCAATGGCGCCGACAAAATTCCCGCTTCCATTGGTGTAAGGGGTGATGATGAGCGAGTGGCCAGAGCTGCCAAAGACAGGGTTTTCCGCACCGATAAAAATTTTGACCCCATCGGCCTGTCCCGCTTCATCCAGTAATTTGGACACGGTTTCCTTCGCTTCGAGCTGTTCCATCAAAAGCCGCACGCGATCAAGGTTGTTTATAGAGCCTTGGTCGAGCAGTTTGGACGTGCCACGCACAATCAGTGTGCCATCCCCTGTTTGTGTGGCCAATCCTTCTTCAACAATTTTGGTCATAAGGTCGCCTAACTCACCACGACGCAACGATATTTCTTCCTTAATGGTTTTGCGCATTTCGCCAAATGTTTTGCCATAGAGCCGTTCAGACAAAAAGTTGCTAGCCTGCTTTAAAATATCGGGCGTAATCCCTGATGGCACTTGCATAATGCGGTTTTCGACCATGCCATCATCGGGCACGATAATCACCAGCGCGCGGGTGGGCTGTAGCATCACAAATTCAATATGACGGATGGATTTATCCGCCTTTGGCGCAACCACCAAGCCAGCGCTTCCCGACAGGCCAGATAAAATGCGGCTGGCTTGATCGAGCATATCTGGCACGGAATCGGAATCTTTATATTCTTCTTCCAGCGCGCGTTTTTCGGCGGTGCTTAAGCTCCCCTTTTCCAAAATGCCATCGACAAAATAGCGCAATCCTTGTGTGGATGGCAGACGGCCTGCGGAGATGTGGGGGGCTTCGAGCAACCCTAAATCTTCCAAATCTGCCATCACATTGCGGATGGTGGCGGGGGATAGGTCGAAATTGCGCGATAATGTGCGAGAGCCCACGGGATCACCGTGTTCCATGTAGGATTCGACGATATGGCGGAAAATATCCCGCGCCCGCGCATCTAATGTGGAATAAGAGACTATCGTTTTCATAAGCGATATTATATAGATGGGTTTTATAAAATAAACAATTCATAGAAAGAAACCAATGACACGTCCGTCTGGCCGCGCTGGCAATCAACTCCGCTCCATCGAGATTATCCCTGACTACACCCGCTATGCCGAAGGCTCTTGCCTTGTGAAATTCGGCAACACGCATGTGTTGTGTACGGCGAGCGTAGAGGAAAAAATCCCTGGCTGGATGAAGGGGCAGGGCAAGGGATGGATTACGGCGGAATATGGCATGCTGCCACGCTCCACCCATTCACGCATGGACAGGGAAGCCGCGAAAGGCAAACAATCGGGGCGTACGCAGGAAATTCAACGCCTTGTTGGACGCGCGCTTCGCGCCGTTGTGGATTTGCAGGGGTTGGGGGAACGCCAGATAAAAATTGACTGTGACGTGATTCAGGCAGATGGCGGCACGCGCACCGCAAGTGTGACGGGCGGTTATGTGGCCATGGCGTTGGCGATGCAGCATCTTGTGAAAATTGGGGCGTTGCCAAAAGTGCCGCTCACCGATTCTATCTCGGCCATCTCCTGCGGCATTTATAACGGCACACCTGTTCTTGATTTGGATTATGACGAAGACAGCACAGCCGAAACCGATGCAAACTTTGTTATCACGGGCAAGGGTGGCATTGTCGAAATTCAAGGGACAGCGGAAAAAGAACCGTTTAGCCAAGAAGAGTTTTTGACGTTGCTTGATTTGGCGCGTAAGGGATGCGGTGAGTTGATGGAGTTTCAAAAGAAAGTTTTGGAGTAAGATTTTAACCACAGAGGCGCAGAGCCACAGAGGAAAATATAAAAAAACTCTGTGTCTTTGAGTCTCTGTGGTAAATAAAAAAGGTAAAAAATGAAAACGTTGGTATTGGCCACACATAACAAAGGTAAAATAAAAGAGCTGACGGCTTTGCTTGATGGGCTTGTCCCTGAAATAAAGACAGCGGAAGATCTGCGCCTGATAGAACCACCAGAATATGGCACAACCTTCATAGAAAATGCGACCATGAAGGCGGTCACCGCCATGCGCGCGTGCGGGTATGCGTGCCTTGCTGATGATAGTGGATTATCCGTCAATGCGTTGAATGGTGAGCCGGGCGTTTATTCCGCCGATTGGGCAGGGCATCCACGTGATTTTAAAATGGCCATGAACTTGGTCAATGATAAATTGGGTGATGCAAGCGACAGGAGTGCTTATTTTACGTCTGTTTTGGCGTTGGCGTTTCCTGATGGTCGCGTCGAAACATTCGAGGGACGCGTGAACGGTACATTGTGCTGGCCGCCGCGGGGACTTGAAGGATTTGGATATGACCCTATATTCATACCGCAAGGACATGACAAAACGTTTGGTGAGATGTTGTTGGAAGAAAAGCAAGGTATGTCACATCGTGCCTTTGCTACAGAAAAATTAGTTGAGTATATTAAAAACAACAACCACTAACGTCATCCTCGCCTCCGAGCGGGCATGACAAAAATGAAAAAGGAGAAAAACTATGAGCGGCATTATCAGAACGGCCAAAGCAATTTGGAAAGGCACCGGCAAAGAAGGCACGGGAAGCATTACATCACAAAGCATGGTCTTGGAAAACACACCATATGAATTTCATTCACGGTTCGAGCATGGCAAGCACACAAACCCAGAAGAATTATTGGCATCCGCGCAAGCCGCATGTTTTACGATGGCTTTGGCGTTTGGATTGAACAAAGAAGGCTTTACCGCCGATGAATTGGAAACATCTTGTGCCGTGACTGTTGCACCACAAACTGAAGGTGGATTTAAAATTACAAAATCCGAATTAACCGTTGGGGCAAAAATCCCGAACATCACAAAAGACAAATTTGATGCCATCGCTGCCGAAGCAAAAGTGGGATGCCCAGTGTCAAAGTTGTTTAATACAGACATCACATTGGATGCGACATTGGCATAAATGAGTTTAGACGCGCAATTTGGAATCTATATCCATTGGCCATTTTGCGCGTCGAAATGCCCGTACTGTGATTTTAATTCGCATGTGGCCAATACAATAGACCATGCCGCATGGCGTAAAGCTTATTCCAAAGAGATAGACTATTACGCGAACCTGACCAAAGGCCGCACCGTCACATCCGTCTTTTTCGGAGGTGGTACGCCATCACTTATGGAGCCACAAACGGTGGCGCAAGTCATCAGCGATATTCAAAAACACTGGCGCATATCCAATGATTGCGAAATCACGCTGGAAGCCAACCCGACATCCGTTGAAATTGAAAAATTCAAAGCCTTTCGCAGCGCGGGCGTCAACCGCGTGTCGATGGGCGTGCAATCTTTTATTGCCAAAGATTTAGGGTTTTTAGGCCGCCAACACAATGCGGGAGAGGCGCACCGCGCGATTGATACCGCCGCGCAAGTGTTCGATAGATATTCCTTTGATTTAATTTATGCGCGTCCCAATCAATCAGTGAAAGATTGGGAGCAGGAATTGCTCGCCGCTCTCCCACTCGTACGCGACCATATATCTTTATATCAACTCACCATTGAACGCGGCACGCCGTTTTATATGCAACATGCGCGTGGTGATTTTAAAATACCCGATGAAGAGTTGGCGGGGGATTTATACGAGGTCACACAAAGCATTTTAGAAGCGCATGATATGCCCGCTTATGAGATTTCAAACCATGCAAAAGCAGGTGCGGAATCCATGCACAACATGACTTATTGGCGATACACGGATTATGTCGGCATTGGCCCTGGCGCGCATGGACGCGTGACGATAGACGGTAAGAAACAGGCGACGCGCGCGCATAAAGCGCCAGATATATGGCTACAGCGCGTTGATGAATCTGGCCACGGCGCGCACCCCTTTGAAGAGCTTAGCGCACGCGATAGATTTGTTGAATGCCTGATGATGGGGCTGCGCTTGTGCGAGGGCGTGCCAATTGAACGCTTGGAATTTGAAGGCGGCCAGGATTTTACATCGCTGGTAGAACACAAACGGCTTAATGCTATGATGGAAGAAGGATTGTTATCCTTTGATGGCATCACGTTAAAGGCAACAAAGCAGGGCGCGCAGCGTTTGAATGGTGTGCTGTCGTACCTGCTATAGGCTTTATTTTTTGGCGTTTAAAATTCCGTTGACGTCCGCACCGTTCAAAAGAACGCCGCCATCTTGGCCAAATACAACATCGTAATAGCGAACGGATGGATCAACAGGGTCAGGCTTTCCAAGCGCGGACACAGCACCAACGCCTAAAATGGCAGACAAATAGGCCGCACGTTGGTCAGGTTTTGCCGCCAACATGGATTGTGATATTTGCGCACTTAATGAATCCAGCCCCTTAATGCGGCCATCCACGCGCTCAGGAGCGCCCAGCAATTGCGCGAATATATTAAAGGCATCGGGGTATGCGCCAAGAGGCCGCGCCTTGATATCATCCTTCGTCATTGCGACTTTTGCAGCGCGGTCAGCCAGATTGGTGGCAAAAGTAATTTTTTCCAAATTGCCCGCGATGCCAGATTTATTGTCTTTGTAAGTGATGCCGTTAAAGGCCATATCCACCTTTCCAGTATAGGCCTCAGGGTCTTGCTCTTTTAAGTCTGATATTATGCTCAAGGATTGTATCGTTACAACATTGCTGTCCAGTATGTTCGAAAACTGGACGTTTGAAAGGGCGGCGTTGACCTTTGTGAAATGGCCAAGCTTTTCATTCCACACGCCTGTTGAATTTTGCGTACCAATATCTGTTTTAAAAATTTGCGCACCCGCTTTGTCATAGCTGATGATAGGCGTGGGGAGCGCGATAGACATGTTCCAGTTATCCGCCCCTTCAGGAAGAGCGTTGATCGCCACCATGCCGATTTCAGATTTTATGCCCTTCGCATCCGTGTAGGTAACATGGGGCAAAGTGAAGGCGTAATATCCACTGGCAGATTTTTCAACGGTGATATCGCCCTTGGTTTCCAGCACGCAGTGATTTTTGATGGCCATGGATTTCTGGTTGTCCAAAAACCCTTCTATCTGGCCTTTTAAAATTTGTGCCTTGGCGTCAATTGTCTGGGTCTGCGCGTGGGTGCGCGCGGGAAGAATTGCCAAAACCAGAAGTGCCAGTATCATCATCTTTTTCATCAAAAATTCCTTTTTGCCAGTTTTGTCCTGTGGTTTTCACAATTAACACGGGAAATATGCCTAATTTATGGCCTTAATTCTTTGAAAAAGCAAATCTTTGCCGTAAATCTGTGGGTATGAACATCACAAATCATTCCGTCAAAACGGATGGGCGCGTTATTGCCGTTTTGGGGCCTACCAACACGGGCAAAACCCATTATGCGATTGAGCAGATGTTAAGCCACCATACGGGGTGCATCGGCTTTCCGCTCCGCCTTCTGGCGCGGGAAAATTATGACAGAGTGTGTGCGCAAAAAGGCAAGGCCCATGTTGCGCTCGTGACGGGGGAGGAAAAAATAATCCCGCCCCATGCGCGCTATTATCTTTGCACGGTTGAATCCATGTCTGTTGATCAGGAATTTGAATTTTTGGGCGTGGATGAAATTCAGCTTTGTGCCGACCCTGACCGTGGCCACATATTTACAGACAGGCTTCTTCGCGCACGCGGCACTAAAACAACCATGTTTATGGGGTCTGACACCATACAAACCATTTTGACAGGGTTGGTGCCACATGTGGAGGTTATAACGCGCCCACGGTTGTCCAATCTTGAATATACGGGGTTTAAAAAACTCACACGGCTGAACAAGCGCACCGCCGTTGTAGCGTTTTCCATTGATGATGTGTATGCCATTGCAGACCTTGTGCGCAGGCAAAGGGGTGGCACGGCCGTGGTGCTGGGTGCGCTGTCGCCGCGCACGCGCAATGCGCAGGTGGAGATGTACCAGTCAGGCGAGGTTGATTTTATGGTGGCCACGGATGCCATTGGCATGGGGCTGAATATGGACATCCGCCATGTCGCCCTTGCTGCCACGCGAAAGTTTGATGGCGAGAGGGCGAGGCCTTTAACCCGCGCGGAGCTGGCGCAAATAGCAGGGCGTGCGGGGCGGTACAAAAAAGACGGCACATTTGGCGTGACGGGCAATGTTAAAGGACTAGACCCTGACGTGGTGGAAGCGATTGAACGCCACCAGTTTGATAGTCTGCAACACATATACTGGCGCAACAATGACCTTGATTATGCTACGCCGCTTTTATTGCGTCGTTCACTGGAGAGGTCATCGGGGAAATCCGTCTTGCAAAAAGGCCGCCCGTCTGATGACTATGTTACGCTCTCCCAGATGATTGAGCGCGATGATGTCATGGCCATGGCGCAAGGGGTGGATGCTGTGCGGCTTCTTTGGGATGTGTGCCAGATTCCCGATTTTCGCAAAACCCTCACCGAAACGCATCAGGACCTTGTGGCAGAGATTTACAAACATTTGCGAGATTCAGATACACCCGTTCTGCCCGATGACTGGATGGAAGAACATATCAAAAAGCTCGACAGCACGGAAGGCGAGGTGGACACCCTCATGACCCGCATGTCCCACGTGCGGACATGGACCTATGTGACGCACAGGGCAGACTGGGTGCAAGACCCTGACCACTGGCGCGGGCGAACCTTAAGCATAGAGGATAAGCTCTCCGAAGCCTTGCACCATGCCCTGACCAAGCGGTTTGTGGACAAGCGGTCGGCTGTTTTGCTGGGAAAAATGGAAGAGGGCGCACCACTGCTGGTTGGTATCAAAAAAGACGGGGAAGTGGTCGTGGAAGGCCAAAGAGTGGGGCAGATTATCGGTTTTCGCTTTAAACCCGATGAAACTTCGGGTAGAGAAGAGTTCAAAGCGATTATGAGCGCGGCGCGACAAGCGCTAAAACCAGAAATAGGACAAAGACTGGCCATGGTACTAAAGGCAGACGACAAACAATTTAAACTTTCCGATGATGGTCATATTTTATGGCAGGCGGATGCAACCAACCCCATGCCAGGTGAGCCTGTTGGAAAAATCAGCAAGGGCGATTTGCTTTTGAAGCCGCGTGCGCAGGCGATTGATACAAATCTTCTAGATGGTCAGGACAAAGCAGCCATTACCGAAAAACTACAAGACTGGCTGGACAGGCACATTCATTTTGCGCTGGAGCCGTTGTTCCGTTTAACAGGCGGGGATGATTTAACCGCGCAGGCACGCGGCATAGCTTTTCAATTGCAAGAAGCTTTGGGCATTTTACCGCGCGCGGATTTGGAAGAGTTGATTGCAGGCCTTGATGAAGAGGGGCGAAAAGCCTTGCGCGCGCGCAAAGTGCGCATGGGGCCTTTGCTTGTGTTCTTGCCAGAATTAAACAAACCTGCAGCGGTGAGATTGCGCGCAATCTTGTTGACGTTGTTCCAAGGCAAAGAGTTGCCTGCAGAATTGCCAAAAGACGGCATCGTTTCTTTTAGCGTCGCGGATAAAAATATTGATGCGGGTTATTACCGTTCGATTGGCTATCCCGTTTATGGCCCGCGCTCCATACGTGTTGATATGCTCGATCGTGTCGTGTGCGCTGTGTATGATGGAGCAAAAGAGGGCAAGTTTCAGGCCGAACATAAAATGGCCGAATGGTTAGGCTCAAATATCCTTGACCTTTATGCCGTCTTAGAAGCCATGGGGCATAAAATTATCCATGACCCTGCCGCAGAAAAAGCCAAAGAAGGCTTATCATCAGAATCATCTCCCGATTTGATCGGAGGATCCACGGAGTCTCTGGTCAAGCCAGAGAATAACAAAGAGGGTGTTGAGAATGAAGCCAGTATTATCAATGACAAAGTGGCGGTTGCCCCAGACGTTAAAGCCAAACCAGAGTTGGCGACATTCAGATTAAAACGCGGTAAGGCCGATGCTATGGAGCGCGCCCGTATCCCGCGCCCTGAGAAAACATTCGACAAGAAAGAGAAAAATTCTTCAAGGCCCGATAAGAAAAAGGGTGATGAAAAATCATTTAAAAAGAAAAAATCAGACAAACCAAACAAACCAAAGCGTGACTTTGATAGCCGCGAAGACAGGGTTTATTCCAGCGCGCCACAAAAATTTGAAGATTCTCCTTTCGCCATTTTGCAACAGTTAAAAGAAAAGAAGTAATGCTTAAAGTTCTGGCGGTCTTGATTGTTTGCCTTGCGGGGGTGGTTCATCCCGTGCAGGCTCAGCAGCGACAGACAGGTGGTTTTTTTTCAACGGCGTATCTGGCCGCTTTGTGTGAAAGCGATGCCAAAGGGCGCGAGGTTGTAAAAAACGGCCACACAGCATGCCAATCTTATATTTCCGCTGTGGTTGATTACCAAAAACTGATGCAGTCCATGAATGTTGCACCTGTGATTGACTTTTGCGTGCCCAACACTGTTCCCATGAAAAAATTACAAAATATTGTGTGGAGTTATTTAAGAAAAAATACTCAGCATGCGCAGTTTGTTGCCGCGCCTGCGGTGACACTGGCGCTTTATGAGGCTTATCCGTGTCCCAAAAAAACAAACACTAAAAAACGCCGTTGATAAGCAGCCCGAGAATGATGATTTGCGGCAAGGTCACAAGCGGCAAAAACAACGCCACTTTCCATGACTTTGTGGCATCTTTCATAACCATAATTTCGGTGTAGTCCGTTGATGCCCCCGCCATTAAAAAGGCAAACGCATTTCCGGGCGCAATTGCGCGGTTGACCAAATCTGCCGCGATAGGGGATGACCCTTCAGAGCAAACTTCCAACACCGTGGCAAACGCCAATGTCGCCATCATGCCAATAACACTGGGGCCAAAATATTGCGCGAACATCTCAGGCGTAAAAAACACTCGAAGGACGGAGGCCAGAACAATGCCGACCAGCAACCACCGTACAACCATTTTAGAATCCATCAAGCCTGATTTGACCATGTCCAAAACCAACAAAGGTGACCATTTTACTTGCGAAAATTGGGCTTTGGCCTCCGCCCAGAATTTAAAACCATCGGGCAACTCAAAAGCATTCTGGTTTTTGGGAAGTGTTCCGCGTTCCACCAGCGCATCAAAAATCATGCCTGATACAAAGGCGATAAGACATGACAACACGATAAACATCAACGTGTATTTCAGGCCTATCATGGCAATCAATATGAAGGTGAGGGAGATTGAGTTCCAAGGAGAAGCAATTAAAAAAGCCATGACTTGGCCCACGCTGGCTCCGCGTTGATAAATTTTTGTCGCAATCATTAAAATGCCGTGGTTGCACAAATCAAGCAAAACGCCCGCGAGCATGGCGCGGAAAATGCCCATCGCGCCTTTGTTGTTACCAAGTGCTGCCATTACAAATTCACGCGGAATTTTCGAGAGCAGGGATAAAAACAAAATACCAACCAAAACACCCCACCAAGACATCATCACAAATTCATGCACCGAATGGATATAGGTTTGTACTGGCTTTAGGTCGTGCCACAGCGACATATCGAAAAAGGACAGTGCGAAAGGCGCCACCACCAAAATGGAAGAGGCTATCATCAGCCAGTCACGCCCTGCCGTGTTGTGGTCATGGTTGTCATGATTATCTGGAGGTGCGCAACAACTTGGGGTTGCGGGTTTTTTGGGTGCAGAGCAACACGAATTTGTCATCTCTCATAGATAGGTGATTTGCTATGAAATTGCCAGCGCTGACATGAGCGAGCCTTCCACAGATTTACATATTTTAGGACATTAAGGGTTTAGCATGGAACTTGCATCCCCTAAGTTTGAGTACGCTTTAACCCCACGGAAGGATTCCAGTGGTTGACGATGTAGGAAACATACTAACCGCCGCCCAGCGCGCGCGGTTACTGGCTATTCAAAAAACGGCAAGGCAACTTGACGGTACTTCTTTGCGCCTTGCGACTGGGCAAAAAGTGAATAGCGCCCTCGACAATCCAGGCAATTATTTCCTATCGCGAGCCCTTCGCAGCAGGGCTGGGGACTTGCAAAAGCTTCTGGATGGAATTGGCCAGAGCATCCGCGTGATTGAAGAGGCCGACCACGGCATCAAAGCACAGCTTCAAACGCTTGATCTGGCGGAAAGCTATCTGGAAGAAATTGCACGAAAATTCAGGGCGGATGAGGTTACGTTTGGGCCATCTCCGAATGACACACTACTGACATTTGCGGGTGTTAGCGATATTATACCCTATGACACCGCACAAGATGTCCCTGCATCTGGCACGGTGACGGTTAATGGCAACAATGAATTGATACTGGATGGAAACTTCTGGAAGCGCAAAGCTTACACCTACACCATTACGCCTGACACCATTCTGGCCTTTGATTACAGAACAACATTCCAGGGCGAGTTTTCGACGATAGGGTTTGATAATGATCAGACCTTCTCGAATGACAGTAACCGCTTTTATCTGTCTGGAATTCAGCCAAGCGGTCTAAGCTTTGCGGCACCAAGGCCCACCTATGCGTACTCTGGCGGCGGGGCTTACCAGCACTATGAAATACCTGTCGGGACTTATTTCACAGGCACTTTCACTCATATTGTGTTTATACAAGATGATGATGTCGCACCGTTTGGAAATGGACAATACAAGGATAT
>CAUJHK010000158.1 GCA_963204715.1 Pseudomonadota bacterium
ACTAAAACACTCACACAACAGCCACTCGAAATCGCACACCGAATCTTAAAAGAAATCAATGACCGTCTGACATTCCTGTTGAATGTGGGGCTGGATTATTTAACACTCTCGCGCTCCTCCGCTACATTGTCGGGCGGGGAATCTCAACGCATTCGCCTTGCTTCCCAAATAGGCTCTGGCCTGACGGGCGTTTTGTATGTGCTGGATGAGCCATCCATTGGCCTTCACCAAAAAGACAACCATCGCCTTCTTGATACGCTCAAACATCTGCGGGACATCGGCAATACGGTTTTGGTGGTAGAACATGACGAAGACGCCATTCGCCTTGCCGACTATCTGATTGATATGGGGCCCGGCGCAGGCGTGCACGGCGGTACGGTGGTGGCGCAAGGCACGCCTGCGCAAGTGTTCAAGGATAAAAAATCCATCACGGCCAAATATATGTCGGGAGAACTAGAAGTGCCATTGCCAAAAGAACGTCGCAAAGGCAAAAAAGGACAGTCCCTTAAACTCACGGGGGCGCGTGGCAACAATTTAAAAAATGTGTCCGCAGAAATACCCCTTGGCACATTTACATGTATCACAGGCGTATCAGGCTCTGGCAAATCTACTTTTACCATTGATACGCTCTACCGCGCCGTGTCACAAAAACTGATGGGCAGCCGTGAACAACCCCTGCCCTATAAAAACCTGACAGGGCTTGAATTTTTGGACAAGGTGATTGACATTGACCAGTCCCCCATAGGCCGCACACCACGTTCCAACCCCGCCACATACACAGGCGCGTTCACCCCCATTCGGGACTGGTTTGCAGGCCTGCCAGAGGCAAAGGCGCGCGGCTATGGCCCTGGGCGCTTTTCTTTTAACGTCAAGGGTGGCCGCTGTGAGAAATGTGAAGGTGATGGCGTCCTCAAAATCGAAATGCACTTCTTGCCTGATGTTTATGTGACGTGTGAGGAATGCAACGGAAAACGCTATAACCGTGAAACGCTAGAGGTCAGGTTCAAAGATAAATCCATCGCTGACATTCTGGACATGACCATTGAAGATGCGCGTGAGTTTTTTAAGGCCGTGCCGTCCATACGCAAAACCATGGAAACATTATGCGAGGTTGGCCTTGGTTATATCAAGGTCGGCCAGCCCGCCACCACCCTTTCTGGCGGCGAAGCCCAGCGCGTGAAATTATCCAAAGAGCTTTCCAAACGCTCCACGGGCAAAACGCTCTATATTCTGGATGAACCAACAACGGGATTACATTTTGAAGATGTGCGAAAACTGATGGAAGTGCTTCACACCTTGGTGGATCAAGGCAACACCGTTGTCGTGATTGAACACAATCTTGAGGTGATAAAAACCGCCGACTGGGTTATAGACATTGGCCCTGACGGCGGACACAAAGGCGGGCAGATTGTCGCAACAGGTACGCCTGAAGAAATATCCAAGGTCAAGGAAAGCTATACGGGATATTATTTAAAGCCCATTCTGGGTAAAAAGACGGGCAAACCCGCCCGCGCCCAAATTGCCGCGGAATAGGTTTGGCAATGCGCTTATTGTTTGGTAAAACTCTGGTAACCCATTTTTAAAAGGATCATAAGATGTTTATAAAAATCCTGCTTGGCCTTTTGGCTCTCATTACTGCCTTCCTTGTGTTTGTCGCCTTTTTGCCGGGTGACTTTCGCTATGCGCGCAGCACGCTTATAAACGCACCCGCCCCTGTCATCTATGGCCACATCAATGATTTGAAATTGTGGAATGAATGGTCACCATGGGCAAAACTTGACCCCAATGCCAAAAGCACGTTTGAAGGCCCTGCATCAGGCGTGGATTCCAAAATGTCATGGGCGGGTAACATGGAAGTGGGCGAAGGCAGCATGACCATTGTCGAAAGCGTACCCGCAAAGCTTGTGAAATTCCGTCTTGATTTTGTAAAGCCCTTTGCGGGCACACAAACGGCTGACTTTACGCTAGAGCCGCAAGATGATGGTGCCACAAAAGTCACATGGGCCATGTATGGCAACAACAATTATATCGGCAAGTTAATGGGCGTTATGATGAACTGCGAAAAAATGATGAACGGTTATTTTGACCAAGGCCTCGCCTCGTTAAAACAAATCACCGAAACGCAGGCGCAACAGGACTAACCAATCGAAAAAACATGGAAGGACATCCTTTCTTGAGAGGCAGTAACACAAACATAACCTGTTATAGAAATAATAAAATTATGTCAATATAACTCAGGTTGATTTAAGGGTTCTTTTATGATAGGATTATATTCATGTTTTATAATCCCACATCCACACCCCAGCCGCCCCCAAAAACCTTGCCGCGCAGGTCAGGTTTCGTCATATTTTTCTCGAAAACTCGAAAACAAACTGAACAAAAACCCGTTTTTTTTACAAAATCCTGCAAACGAACCAATGAAACCCATATTACGAAAAACTATCATGCGGCAACGCACAAAGAGGGTTGCATAAATCGCATGACTGGGTATATAAATTCACTTACCTGATTCACCCTTATAAAGATGGAGTAAAATAATGGTAGGTGCCGATATTGCGTGGATGCTTATGGCCTGCGCCCTTGTCCTTTTGATGACCCCAGGGGTTGCGTTCTTTTATGGGGGCATGGTGCCTGCCCGCTCGGTCATTTCCACAAAGTTCCAGTCTTTCGCCTGCATTGGTGTGGTTGGCCTGATATGGGCATTGTGCGGTTACTCCCTTGTCTTTTCCGCCAGTGACAGCTTTGGCTTTATCGGCGGGTTTGATTATTTGTTTTTGACCAATGTTGGCATGGAGCCTAACCCTGATTACGGCTCCACCATTCCTCATGTCCTCTTTATGTTGTTTCAATGCACCTTTGCCATTATCACTCCTGCGCTGATTACGGGCGCGGTGGCCGAACGCGTGCGCTTTAAAGCTTGGCTTGTTATTATGGCGGCGTGGTCTTTGCTGGTGTATGTGCCTGTGGCGCACTGGGTATGGGGGCCATCGGGATGGATTTTGAACATGGGCGGGCTAGATTTTGCAGGCGGCCTTGTTGTTCACATGACATCAGGTTATGCCGCGCTTATTGCCGCGCTTATGCTGGGCAACCGCACAGGCTTTAAGCCCAACAATGAAAACAATTCTTTTTCTGCTCTGCTTGTTATGCTGGGCGGGACAATTTTGTGGTTTGGTTGGTTCGGGTTTAACGCGGGCTCTGCGCTTGCGGCCAATGGTTTGGCAGGACAGGCCGCCGCCACAACGTTCTTCGCAGCCGCCACGGCCATGACCGTCTGGATGATAATGGACTGGATGCTCAATGGAAAACCCTCCGCCGTTGGCGCAATGGTCGGGGCGGTTGCGGGGCTTGTCGCCATTACACCGGGCGCAGGGTTTGTCAGCGTTCAATCTTCCCTCGCCATTGGCGCTATTGCGGCGGTGATTTGTAATTACGCCTGCCGTATTGTGAAACAAAAACTTAAAACTGATGACACTGTGGACGTGTTCGCCTGTCATGGCGTGGGCGGCACAGTGGGCACTCTTCTCACAGCCGTCTTTGCTTCAAAAGCAATAAATCCCGCAGGGGCAGATGGCCTTATATATGGCAGTGCGGATTTACTGATAGCCAACGCCATTAGTGCCGTGGCTGTTTTGTCTTACACCATAGCCATAACGGCGTTCATATTCTGGGCGGTTGGAAAGGTTATGGATGTGCGTGTCAGTGCGGAAGATGAAACCATGGGGCTTGATGCCACTCAACACGGCGAACGGGCGTTTGTTGTCAAACGCCCGCGCCTGTCATCTGTTATGGGGGGAAGCCCTACCCGTAAGGCTGGCTAGTTCTTACCAGCCAGAACGGTAACGGATATCGACACTGCCTTTATTGCTGTCCCTATCGCTGTATCCATAGTCACGTTCATCACGGTGGCGGCGGTCGTCATCATGGCGGTAACGTTGCACATAGTATCTGTTATGTCCCTTCCCGCGTCCGTGGTAATGATCCTTGTATGTCACATAATGCCCGCCTCTATAATGGCCCGTGTCATACCACACAAAGACGGGTGCTGGGCGGCGGCGGTGATACTGCTTATAGCCGTTATAATATACAACGCGTGTGGGTATAATATCTCGGCGGTTGTCATGGATGATATAATCCACATCGCTCACATTGTCAGGGATGTCATTGCCCAAGCCCTCTCCGACAATCATCCAGCTGCCATCAGGTTGTAGGCAGGCTGTGCCATACGCATCTTGGCTGCGACCTCCTATGTAAACGGTTCTGGTGTATTCGCGGCAATAATCGCCACTTTCGGCTTTGGCCGCTTGTGGCGCTCCCATCAACGCTGCCACGCCAATAACGGCACCCAAAAGACTGGCGGGGAGAATGCTTAAGGTTTTCATGGTATGGGTCGTCCTTTTCCTTGGTTGTTGTTCCATACCCATATTTACGAAGCATTAACCAAAACCCTTCGCAAGACGGACGCCACGCCGCAAGATATTTTGTAACTATTGGGAATTGCACAGCTTTTTGGGTCTGGATTTTTGCTTTTGTATCGTGTATCAAATGACCCTTAAGTTTTCACAATGGCATTATGCGGGTGTGGTGAAATTGGTAGACGCGCC
>CAUJHK010000159.1 GCA_963204715.1 Pseudomonadota bacterium
CAATGTCTCTCCGCCCGTTCCAAGGTATGAAAAGTTGCTGTTTATCGTATGAACGTCAAACCCTTGCGCCTGAAAAATATGCGCCATCACTATCGCAAGCCCCATACCAAACACAGGCGCGGGGATTTTATTTGTGATACGCGAAAAGCCAACAATAGATGCTATCGTGACAAAACCAATCACTGCCTCTTGCGGGACAAGATGGGGTATATGTTCAACAATCGCCATAACCTTGTCAAAGTAATGGGAGCCAAATTTCTCAATCCCCAATCCCAAAAAATCGTTTAAAGACAGTGTGGCAATAACAACCGCTATCCCCGCCGTAAAACCCGTAATGACGGCATAGGGAATGTGTTCGATATACCGCCCAAGCCGCATCCATCCCATCAAGGCCAGAAAAATACCCGCCATCAATTGACACCATATCAACCCATCAAGGCCATATTGCGCAACGATAGGCGCAAGAATGGCCACAAATGCCGCCGTCGGGCCGCTCACCTGCACGCGCGATCCGCCCAAAAAGGCCGTGACAATCCCTGCAATGATGGCGGTGTAAAGCCCGTGTTGCGGCGGCAATCCAACGGCTATGGCTAAAGCCATGGACAATGGCAGCGCGACCAAAGACACCACAATCCCCGCCCCGACATCGGCTTTGAACGTGTTTCGGGAATATCCTTCGTGCAAACATTCTCGAAAGGCCGTTGCGATGGGGAGCGTGAATGATGGGGGCATGATCTTGAATATCCTAAAGAATGCTATATTCTTTAAATACTACACCCTTAACGCCAAAAATAAAGACATTCCCATGACAACCATAAACTCCATTGCCGACATGAAAGATGAAATCGCCGCTTATCGCCGCTCTCTTCATGAAAATCCGCAAACCGCCTATGAGGAAACTTTCGCCAGTGATTTGATTGCGGAAAAATTAACGCAATGGGGAATCTCTTTCGAACGCGGCCTTGCCAATACAGGCATTGTTGCCACCATCGAAGGGCAAAAGAATGATAGCGGTGTGGCGATCGGTCTTCGCGCGGATATGGACGCGCTCCACATCGTCGAAAAATCAGGCCAGCCGTGGACATCAAAAATAAACGGCAAAATGCATGGCTGCGGACATGATGGTCATACCGCCATGTTATTGGGCGCCGCCAAATATTTATCTGAGACCCGCAATTTTAATGGGAAGGTGCATTTGATTTTCCAGCCTGCCGAAGAAGGCGGCGCAGGCGCTATTAAAATGATTGCTGAAGGATTGTTCAAAAAATACCCCGTCAAGGCTGTCTTTGGTATGCACAACTGGCCGGGGATGAAGATGGGTGAAATTGGCTTGCGCTCTGGCCCTATCATGGCCTCATCGGACTCATTTGAAATCACCATCACAGGCAAAGGTGGCCACGCTGCCCTGCCCCATTTCAATGTTGACCCTATTGTGGCGGGGGCACAAATCGTCACTGCGCTTCAAACAATAGTGTCCCGTCAGGTTGACCCCGTTGACCAAGCCGTCGTCAGTATTACAAACTTTAAATCTGGCACAGGTGCATGGAATGTTATTCCAGACACGGTAATATTAACGGGCACATTCCGTGCCTTTAAGGTGGAAACGCGTAAATTCCTGCAGCAACGCATTCAGGAGATAGGCGAAGGTATAGCTTCCGCGCTTGGCTGTGGTTTTAAGCTGCACGTCAATGATGGGTACGACCCCACCATAAATTCGCCCGTCGAGAGCGAGTTTTGCGCCAGCATTGCTCGCACCCTTGTGGGCGATGATAACGTGAATGCGAATGTTGAGCCTTGCATGGGCGCGGAAGACTTTGGCGCGATGCTCCAGGAAGTACCAGGCTGTTATATCTGGATGGGACAGTCTGTGGCATCCAAGGACAGCCCACACAATAAAGGGCTTCACAATGCGGGCTACGATTTTAACGACGATATCATCCCGCTGGGCATAGAATACTGGGCGCGCGTGACCGAGGCCGCCCTGCCCCTTGAAAAATAGTTAACAAAAAAACATTTGCAAAACACCTCCCTTTTGCGTATGTTTTCCACATGGATAAAACACCGCATTCATACCTTGGACCACAAGGACGACGTACAATCTGACCGCCCGATGGCTCAGGTTATATGCTTTATGCGATAAACTCTCCACCGTTAGCGGTTACAAAAGCCCCCTTCCTTACCGAACAGGGCTTTTTTCGTACCCAAAAATAAAAAAAACGAAAACCAGCACGGTGTGAAACATGTTTGATACAGACACAAACCAGCCTACCCAAACCGCAGAACCTCCGCAGGGATGGCTTGGGAAGATTTTAAACAAGACAGTAAAAAAATTCACTGTTGAAATTCTGGGTGAAGACGACATCCCCGCTATATTAGGATTACAAGGAAAAGTTATAGGCACAATTCCGTCCGATAAAAAGCACCACCTTAAAAAAAGAGATGAAGATGATATCCTTTGTCACATGGGACACAGAATGCCCGTCATTGGGATAAAGGATGAGTGCGGAAAACTGGTCGCACAGTGTTTTTTGTCATACCCCTCGCGCGGGGAAGCTGTCAAAAACATCGGTGGATACCCCTTGAATGACGACAAGTGCACGACGGCCATCATCCAGTCTTTGGCCGTTGACCCGGATGTGCGCGGACATAAACTTGCAACACAGATTATTGAGGCCGCCAAAGAAATTGCGCGGATGTCTGGCCACGTTATAGTGCTGGCAAAAGTTGCGCAGGACAACGCGCCTAGCACAAAGTCTTTCATGAATGCGGCTTTTACCAAAGCATCGGAAGGGCTTGACCCCGTAAAACACTACCCCGTCAATTATTGGCAACACAATCTTTACCAAGGTTGCACCGCATCACCGCAATGCATGGCAAAATAGGCAAAATTGCGTTATAATAGAATGAATTAGAAAATTCCGCCAAACAGCAGGAGAATCCCATGGGTAACAATGAATTCGTCGATCATGCCAATGATATTTTAATCAATGTCTACGGGTTTTGGCCTGTGCAATTCACGCATGGTAAGGGCGTATATTTGTTTGATACCGATAAAAATAAATATCTGGATTTTGGCGCAGGCATCGCAGTAAACGCATTGGGGTACGCCCACCCACGCTATACCAAAGCCATTAAAAACCAGATTGATAAACTTCACATGGGGCTGTGTTACGTTGCTGACCCCTACCGTATTGAGGCCGCCGAAACCATATTGGCGGTGAGCGAGTTTGAACAGGTTTTCTTTTGTTCCACAGGGGCAGAAGCGGTGGAAGGCGCGCTTAAAATCGCACGCAAATGGGCAAAGGCCGAAAAGAACAAAGATGCTTATGAAATTATATACGTGAAAGATTCATTCCATGGCCGCACCATGGGGGCGCTCTCGGTAAACGGTCAACAACAATACCGCGAAGGGTATGAGCCTTTGCTTTCTGGCACACACGAAGCAAAATTTAATGATCTTGAAAGTGTTAAAAACTTGGTCAATGCCAATACCTGCGCCATCATCGTTGAACCCGTGATGGGCGAAGGTGGCATTATAACAGCAACGAAAGAATTTTTATCGGGGCTTCGCACCTTATGCGATGAAAATAATATCTGTTTGATATTTGACGAAGTCCAATGTGGTATGGGTCGCCTTGGCACCATCTTTGCCTATGAGCATTTTGATGTGGTGCCTGATTTGGTGTGCATGGCAAAAGGCCTTGGCGCAGGCTTTCCTGTCGGCGCCATTTTGGGTATGAAGAAATTTACAAAGCACATCACAGCGGGAACGCATGGCTCAACCTATGGCGGAAATCCGCTTGCCTGCACAGCGGTCACCACTGTGACAAAAGAGCTGCTGCGCCCTGGGTTTTTAGAAAATGTTGATCATGTGGGTCAGGTTTTAAAAGATGGACTTGAGGAAATTTCCAAGGATACAAATTTAATTTCCGATGTGCGCGGTATCGGTATGATGCTGGCGGCAAACTTTAACGGCGGTCCCGTCAAAGACTTTGTAAAAAAATGCCTTAAAAACGGGCTGATTATTTTATCCTGCGGGGAAAATTCCATCCGCCTTGTCCCGCCACTTATCCTGACCGAAAAAGAAGCCAAAAAAGGCTTATCCATCCTCAAACAAACACTGGACGACATCAAATGACCAACCATTTTCTTGACCTTTCCGACATCCCATCGCAAACATTGCGGAAGATTCTTGACAATGCACACGCTTTAAAAAAAGAAAAATTTGCACCGCGGCAGATTCTCGAAGGCCTGTCCCTTGCCATGGTCTTTGATAAAAAATCAACGCGCACGAGGATTTCATTCGAGGTCGCCATGAAACAGCTGGGCGGCCATACCATCGTGATGGGCATGGGCGAGATGCAAATTTCAGGCGCAGAAAGCATTGAAGATACAGGCCAAGTTTTATCCCGCTTTGTTGATGCCATCATGATACGGATGGGGAGTCATGAAACCTTGGTTGAACTTTCCAAACACACAACCATCCCCGTTATAAACGGCCTGACCGATTACTCACACCCCTGTCAAATCATGGCCGACCTGATGACCATTGAAGAAAAACTTGGCAGTGTAGCAGGCAAAAAAATTGCATGGTTTGGTGATTATAATAACGTCACCCGAAGTTTTTTTCAGGCGTCAAAGAAATTCGGATTTGAATTTATTGCCGCTGTCCCCCCCGCCCTGCATGATAAATGTGATAAGGATGCGGTGATTACGGATGACCCATCATACGCCGCAAAGGATGCCGATGTTATGGTCACCGACACATGGGTATCGATGGGACAGGAAGGAAAAGACATTGAAAAATTCTGGCCTTATCAGGTGAATGAAAAACTTATGTCGCTTGCAAAACCAAATGCCATTTTTATGCACTGTATGCCAATCCATCAGGGCGAAGAAGTAACGGACGATGTTTTGCGTTCCCCCGCCTGCGTCATTTATGACGAAGCCGAAAACCGTCTGCACGCACAAAAAGCCATTTTGGCATGGTGCCTAAAAGATGCCAACGTGCGTGTTAAACGCGCGGCCTAGTTATTCGCGCAATTACGTTTTGCGGGTTTGGGTAATCTTCCTATGCAGGGGCAGCTTTTTGACAGGCTTTTAAAAAGATCAGTTGTTAACACATATTAGCATTTTCTATAATCAAATTAATTTCTAAAATTTGTACATCTTTGTTATATAAGGAAAGTTTTTGAGAATAATTCTTATTTTCAATCTTGACGTGGCACAAGACTCCTTGTAACTGATAATCATTATCAACTGCAAGTTTAACAAGGCTACCCTCATGTCCCCAGAAAACCTTCCCGAATTAAGCTCTGTCTTTAACTGCCCCTTCTTGGAAAACGGTCAGGAATGCGCGCGTACCGTCCATGACACATTGTTTTCAACATCGTTCACAGTATCGGGAGAATGTGCGTTGAAAGTTGAGGCCGCGCGCGAAGATATTGGGCTTTTAACGCACATCGTAAAAACAGCACAAGAAGTAAGAAAAGAAATCCACACAATCCAACAGAACTATAGCGTTTGCGTAAAACTCTACACATAACCACATTTAAAAAAACTGTTTACATTTTTAAATTGTTATATTATAACACTTATAAATTTAAGGAAAACACATGTCACTTGCCATTAAAACCTGGGCTAATACAAATGCCGAAGAAAACGCCATGAATGATGATCATTTGGATTTATGGCTGCGCATGATAAGGATGTGCCGTGAAAAAGACTTGTCTTCCAAGAAAGTTTTAGATTTTGGATGCAATCAGGGCGGGTTTTTAAAAACGTTATATAAGAAAAACCCCTTTGAAAAAGCCATAGGCGTTGATATAGCAGAGTCCTCCATTGAGGCCGCAACCCTGAATTTAGAGGGCGAACCTATTGATTACGTGCACACCGCCTTTTTGAAAAATTACGAAGATTACTTTGATATCGCCTACAGCCATGAGGTTTTATACCTTCTACCCAATTTAAAAGAACACGCCCGGCAAATTAAATCATGCCTGAAAGATGATGGTGTTTATTATGCTGTGATTGGCTGCCACACAGACAATCCATTGTGGCCACAATGGCACAAAATTATATCAGACTATTCAAATATCCCTGTCCAAAACTACTCTTTGGATGACTACGCACAGGCTTTCTTTAAAGAGGGATTCTCAGTTA
>CAUJHK010000160.1 GCA_963204715.1 Pseudomonadota bacterium
TTTTTCGCGATATCGCGCGCATTGGAATCAAGGTGCTTTTTACGAAGACGTAATGATTTTGGTGTTACTTCCACCAATTCGTCTTCGTTGATGTAGGACATCATTTCTTCCATCGACATTTTCTTTGGGGGGACCAAAACAACCGCCTCATCCGCGCCGCTTGACCTTACGTTGGTCAATTGCTTGCCTTTCAGGACGTTGATTTCCAAATCATTCTCTCTGGAATGTTCACCCACAACCATGCCGCCATAAACCTTGTCACCATGGCCGATAAACATCATGCCGCGGTCTTGAAGCTTCCAAATGGCATAGGCAACGGCGTCGCCTTTGTCCGTGGAAATAAGCGCGCCGTTACGACGTGCGGGAATGTCGCCCTTGTATGGGCCATATGAATGGAACAGGCGGTTCATCAATCCTGTGCCGCGCGTGTCGGTTAAGAATTGTGATTGGTATCCGATAAGGCCGCGTGATGGCGCAAGGAACGTAATGCGCGTTTTACCCGCGCCGCTGGGGCGCATATCTTGCATTTCGGCTTTACGCAGCGACATTTTTTCAACAACAGATCCAGAATAGACCTCATCCACATCACAGATGACTTCTTCGTATGGCTCGGTAATATTTCCAGCTTCGTCTTTTTTCAAAATAACGCGTGGGCGGGATACGGATAATTCGAATCCTTCGCGGCGCATGGTTTCGATGAGAACGCCCAGTTGCAATTCACCGCGTCCTGCAAGGTCGAACGCATCACGCCCTGCGCTTTCCGTCACGCGAATGGCGACGTTGGTTTCAGATTCGCTCATCAAACGATCGCGGATCATGGTAGAGGTTAATTTCTTGCCTTCGGTTCCAGCATAGGGGGAATCATTCACCGTAATGGTCACGGCCATGGTTGGTGGGTCGATAGGCTGTGTCGATATGGGTGTTGTCACCGCAGGGTCACAAATGGTGTCGGCCACAGATGTTTTTACCATCCCGGCCACAACGATAATGTCACCCGCCACGGCTTCTTCCACTGGCACACGGTCAATACCGCTATAGGCAAACAGCTTTGTCAGACGGAAATTCTCAACCGTTTTGCCATCAAGACCAATGGACTTGACAACCATGTTGACCTTGGGACGGCCTGAATAAACCTTGCCTGTCAAAACGCGGCCAAGGAATGGGTCGGCGGACAAAAGGGTTGCCAGCATGGTGAAAGGGGCGTTGGTATCTACTTTTGGGGCAGGCACATGGCGCATTACCAAATCCAAAAGCGGGTGAAGGTTTTCGCGCGGGGCGTCAAGGCTTTCGGCGCACCATCCATCACGGCCGGAGGCGTAAAGAACAGGGAAGTCCAATTGTTCATCATTGGCATCCAATGATACGAACAAATCAAACACTTCGTTTAACACATCATCAGGGCGTGCATCGGAACGGTCAATTTTGTTGATCATCACGATAGGGCGAATGCCCAGCTTCAAAGCCTTGCCCAAAACGAATTTTGTTTGTGGCAAAGGGCCTTCGGCGGAATCCGTCAAAAGGATAACGCCATCACACATGCTCAAAACACGTTCCACCTCGCCGCCAAAGTCGGCGTGTCCTGGGGTGTCGATAATGTTGATACGGGCGCCGTCCCAGTCTATGGCTGTGCATTTGGCCAAAATGGTAATGCCGCGCTCTTTTTCCAAATCGTTGGAATCCATCACGCGCTCTTCCACGTTCTGGTTGACGCGGAAACTGCCCGATTGCTTCAAAATGTTGTCAATCAGTGTGGTTTTGCCATGGTCAACGTGGGCGATGATGGCAATGTTACGAATTTTGTTTGGGTCTGTGGCGGCCATAATGTCTTCTCTATATAGGTATTAAGTCTTTTCTTGGCCTTTCTAGTACAAGGAAAGGCCCCAAAAAGCCAGAGAAAATCGACGATATATCGGTTTAAGGGGCATTTTAAGGAAAAGGCGGGACTTAATGGTATGCGTGGGTTACAAAAGGGGCGAGTATGGCCTGCAAATGAGGGTTGGCCATAAGCATTTCTTCAATGGCTTCGTCCGTCCCGTCTTTATTTGTGTTGTCGTTAGCGACCGCGTCAAAGGATGATTTTGCGGCTTTTTTGGCCTCCATTTCCACCTCGTGTTGATTTCTAAGATGGTCAATGCGGGATAAAATGTCATTGCGCTCCTGCGCGCTTTGCGCATGGGTTAAATCGTCACGGATTTCATTTATTGCTATGGCGCGAAACACGGTGTTGATGGCCATGTGGTGGCGTTCTTTGCCTGATAATTTCTTGTCATCGGGAAGAAGTTTATTTTCTTCGCGCAACCTGTTTAGTGTGGCGCGGCGAAGAAGAGCATATTCTTGATGGTCACGGCCATTAATGTCATTGATATATTTGGCACGCATCATGGCGTGGATTTCACGCACGCGGAAAATAGATTCATCATTGGCACCACAGACAAAGGTTTTAACTGATCCTTCAATGCTTAAGCAGTATTTGATGGAGGCTCTTTTCCAAACACGTCTGTAATCATCTCCAGAGTAAGTCTGCCCTCTTTCATTGTCGGTTTCATCCAAAATCAATCCGCCTTCGGTATATTGGATGGGAAACATGTTGTTCTTTTTAGCATATTCTATTGCTGCGACCCAGTTGTTGAAAGTATTTTTTATTTTGTCAACACCTGCGTATAAAACAGCCTTGCCGTGGGAAGCAAAACTATTAAATTTTATGGTGAGGAAGTCCTCCTGCACTGTCATCGGGCTTTTCATCTAAAATGCCCTTTCGTCTTTGCAAACGCTGAAGGAGTTTTTGTTCAAAATCGATGCTAATGATAAATAAAGTTCCACCATTTGGCCCATATTTTGCTTTGTAGGCGAGGTCGTTTGTGATGTGGTCGCGTATGGAATTAAGGACACGATTATAGAGTGCGTCGATAACGATTTTGTTCTCTCCAAAAATCCCCGATAATCCATTGCGCAAGCTGGATTCATAAATCTTGAAATGACAGCGTTTTTCGTAACTGTCATAACCTTCACCATTATCGATAGAAAATGTATTGTCCCCAATCGTGATGTCAAAATAAGACTCATGAAAATCAGGACCGCCTTTGCTGTAAACGCCACGTATTCCAATTTTAATATCAGGCGCATCATCGGCTTTTGTTCCTGCGTCAAACGCATCGCGTGCGGTTTTCGGGTTCATCATCGTCATCTCCGATAAATTGGTTAATTCTGGACGCATCCTACCATAACCCGCATCAGAGATGAAAGATTATTATCGCAAATGTATTAAAGCATTGTTAAGCAAATTAATAAGATTGAAGGGGCTGACGGAATTTTAGAAATCCACACATTTCCCATTCACTTCCCAGTCACCATAGCGTGTGGGGTCAAGACCTTCACGCCCACCAATTTCTTGTGGTTTTTCAGAGGCTTGCGTGGGCGCGGGCGGGGCTTTGTCTTTTTTGTTATTTTTTTGTGTCTTTGGCGCGTCAGTCATGGCACACACTATAAAAGAAATCACATTCGCAGGAAAGCTTTATGGAAGTTTTGAAAGAAAGCCGCGCCAAGATTGATGCGCTGGATGACCAGATTGTCGATTTGCTGGCCCAGCGTATGGACATCGTGCGTGAGGTCGGGATTATCAAATCAAAAGACAATATCTCCGCTGTTCAACCTGACCGCGTGATAGAGGTGCGGGAACGCTGCGCGCAGCGTGCGGCCCTTAAGGGCTTAAACCCAGGCATGGTGCGTAAAATCTATGGCGTTATCATTGATGAAGCCCATGAAATAGAACAGGCGATTTTGTCAAAGTAATGAATAATGAAGCTGATATGCTGGAAGATTACAGCGGGGATGGCTTGTCCTCCCGTCTTGCCGCGCTCCATTTGCTCTCCCAGATTCTGGGTTCGAGAAAAATGATTGATGTCGCCTTTGACGGGGATCGGGCGTTTGAGGCACTGCCACAGCGGGATCGCGGCTTTGTGCGCATGCTGGTGACAACCGTTTTGCGCCGCCGCGGCCAGCTGGATGATTTAATCGCCCGCGCCTTGAACAAGGGTGAAATTCCAAGGCCTGATACTTTAAAATACATACTTTATATTGGTATCTGCCAAATATTATTTATGGATGTGGCCGACCATGCGGCGGTGGATACGTCCGTTGAGCTAGCGGACAGATACAATATGGATGGCAAAAAGGGTTTCGTGAACGCCATTTTACGGCGCATGACATCAGATGGCCGCGTATGGGAGGCCGAGCAGGACATTGCATCCCTCAATATGCCTGACTGGCATTATGCGCAGTGGGTGAATGATTACGGCGTTGTCCGCGCCAAGGATATTGCACTTGCATCGTTGACCGAAGCTTCGCTGGACATCAGTGTTAAAAACAAAGG
>CAUJHK010000161.1 GCA_963204715.1 Pseudomonadota bacterium
AAGGTGCACGTGACGGCGGTTTGGAATTCTAAGGAGCAAATGATAATGGCAAAAGAACAAAGACAACCACGCGAGAAAGAAGAGTCAGAGTTTATTGAAAAACTCGTGGCAGTTAATCGCGTTGCAAAAGTGGTAAAAGGCGGACGTCGTTTTGGCTTTGCTGCACTGGTTGTAATAGGCGATGGCCGCGGACGTGTTGGTACAGGCCATGCAAAATCAAAAGAAGTTCCTGATGCTGTTAAAAAAGCAACGGATCAGGCAAAGCGCAATATGATTCGTATTCCCCTACGTGATGGCCGCACTTTGCACCATGATGTAAAAGGTGTTTTTGGAGCGGGTAAAGTAACCATGCGCACCGCACCGATGGGAACAGGTATTATTGCGGGCGGACCAATGCGCGCTGTGTTTGAATGCCTTGGTGTTCAAGACGTCGTGGCCAAGGTTACGGGTTCGAACAACCCATACAACATGGTGAATGCTACGCTTGAAGCGCTGAAATTTATGCAAAGCCCACGTCAGGTGGCTTCACGTCGTGGCAAAAAGATTGCCGATGTTGTTGCCCAACGCGAGGGAACAAAAGCTGGTGATGCTTCTGCTGAAGCCTCTGAAAGCAACGAAGAATAAGGGTGAATATTATGACCGAAGAAAAAGCATCAAAGGCGCAAGCACCAAAGGCACAGGCAAAAAAAGCCCCTGCGAAAAAAGCTGCTGCCCCTAAAAAAGCGGCGGCCCCCAAGACAGAAAAAAAATCTGGCGCGACTGTTACTGTTCGCCAAATTGCGTCGGCTGCAGGCCGTCTGCCAGCACAGCGTAAAACCTTGATTGGCTTGGGTTTGAATAAAATGAACCGTGTCAGCACATTGGAAGACACAGCCGCTGTGCGTGGAATGATCCATGCCGTTCGTCACCTTGTGAAAGTGGAAGAAGCAGCTTAATAGCGGCTCTTTAGGAGATAGAAAATGAAATTGAATAGTTTAAAACCCAACAAAGGCGCAAAGCACAACTATAAACGTGTGGGTCGTGGTATTGGATCTGGCAAAGGCAAAACCTCGGGCGTGGGTGTTAAGGGTCAAAAAGCACGCTCTGGCGTTGCTATTAAAGGCTTCGAAGGCGGACAAATGCCTTTGTATATGCGTCTTCCAAAACATGGTTTTACCAATATATTTGGAAAAGAATATGCCACAGTTACGGTTGTCCGTTTGCAACAAGCCGTGGACAAAGGCATGATTGATGCCAAAGGCACGATTGATGCCGACACTCTTTTGAAAGCCAAGGTTATTAGTCACAAACGTGACGGTATCCGTATCATTGGCGGCGGCGCTATCAAGGCGAAGCTGACCATCAAGGCGGCAGGTGCCACCAAAACAGCGTCTGATGCTGTTTCCAAGGCTGGGGGTTCTCTTGATATCGTCAAAAAAGAAGTCAAGCCAGTCGTTCGCAAAAAGGCGATAAAATAAAGATTAAGACCCCCGCCAAGTGCGGGGGTTGTTCTTTGGGGATAGGTGTGAAGCTGGTGCAAATTTTTGCGTATGTGCCCTTGTTAAATCCTCTTAAATTTCCTACAAAGTACAGGTAATAACGTCTTATAACGAAAGTGGAATAACCATGGCTTCTGCCGTAGAGCAACTTGCAAAAAATGCCAACTGGGGGGCGTTCTCCAAAGCAACGGAATTGAAAAAGCGCATTATGTTTGCGCTTGGCGCGTTGCTTGTTTATCGCCTCGGTACTTACATTCCTGTGCCTGGTATTGACCCCGCCGTGTGGGAAAGCATTTACTCCCAAAAAGGCGGCGGTATTTTGGACATGTTTAACATGTTTTCTGGCGGCGCTTTGCAGCGTATGACAATTTTTGCGCTGAACATCATGCCCTATATTTCGGCATCGATTATTATGCAGCTTGCATCTGCCATGTCGCCAAAGCTCGAAGCCTTGAAAAAAGAAGGTGAATCTGGCCGCACAAAAATAAACCAGTACACGCGTTATCTTACCGTGATACTTGCCTCCATTCAGGCCTATGGTCTGGCCGTGGGTTTGGAGGGCATGCAATCTTCCATGGGGTCTGCAGTGATTGACCCAGGCTTCTTTTTCCGCGCCTCTACTGTTATTACGATTGTCGGCGGAACAGTTTTCTTGATGTGGTTGGGCGAACAAATTACCCAGCGCGGTATTGGCAACGGTATATCCTTGATTATTTTTGCTGGTATTGTGGCGGGTCTGCCCCGTGCCTTTGGCGCGGTACTGGAGCTTGGCCGTCAAGGACAGTTTAATGCCATTGAGTTAATCGGGCTATTCGTCATGGTTGTTGCTGTGATTGCATTTATTGTTTTTATGGAGCGTGCGCAACGACGTGTTATTGTGCAATACCCCAAACGCCAAGTGGGCAACCAGATGGCAGCGGCACAGCAAAACCATATTCCCCTTAAGCTGAACACATCGGGCGTTATCCCGCCTATCTTTGCCTCCAGCTTGTTGCTACTTCCTTTAACAATCGTCAACTTTACAGGGGCATCGGCAAGCGGCGGTGTATTCTCGCAAGTTGTGGCTGCGCTTCAACACGGTCAACCTCTTTACATGGTCTTGTATGGATCTTTGATTGTCTTCTTCGCGTTTTTCTACACGGCGATTGTGTTTAACCCGCAAGAAAATGCCGAGATGCTTAGAAAATATGGAGGCTTTGTTCCTGGCATTCGCCCTGGTGCCCACACGGCAGATTATCTGGACACAGTGTTGACACGTATTACATTGATTGGCGCCCTTTATCTTGTGCTGATTTGTTTGTTGCCTGAGTTTATGATCGCGCAATATTCCATCCCGTTCTATTTTGGTGGTACGTCGTTGTTGATTGCGGTTTCTGTGACCATGGATACGGTGGCGCAAATTCACTCGCACCTCATCGCTCATCAATATGAAGGCTTGATTAAAAAGACAAAGCTTAAAGGCACGCGTGATATAGGGAGACGCTAGACCATGAACCTTATACTTATAGGCCCCCCAGGTGCAGGAAAAGGCACGCAAGCCAAAATTCTCGAAGAGATATATGGCCTTAAGCAACTATCGACGGGGGATATGCTGCGCGCTGAAATTGCGGACGGTACTGATTTGGGCAAAAAAGCCAAGGCCATTATGGATGCGGGAAATCTTGTGTCTGATGATATCATGGTGGGGATGATCGAATCCCGCATCGAGCAAGCAGATTGTGCCAAGGGTGTTATTTTTGATGGCTTCCCCAGAACCGTGGAACAGGCCAAGGCACTGGATACCATGCTTGGTAAAAAGGGAAAGCCCGTTAAGGCCGTCATTGAATTTGTCGCCGATGAGGAAACATTGGTGGATAGGCTCAAATCCCGCATCGCGCAGACCATCGCGGCGGGGCAAGAAGTGCGCGGTGATGATAATGAGGAAACTTTTCGTAAACGCCTTGGTGTTTACCGCGCGCAGACAGCTCCCATTTTGCCTTACTATGAAGGCACAGGCCTGCTTCATAAGGTGGACGGCATGGCCTCGGTAGAGGATGTCAGTAAAGAGATTAAAGCGTTGTTGGGGTAGGTTCTAAACTTCAAGCGTGGGGTATTTTTCCCCAGTGGTGCGAACGCGTCTTTGAGGAAAGCCATACTTGCCTGGCGTTTTATCGTGAACTATGACTTGAATAGCACTTAACAGGTCTTTGTCAGCCACAGCAGCTACACGCCCAAGAATTTCTGAGAGGTTTTCTGATGTGCCAAAGCTTTTTCCATCTTTTAAGTGAACAGATCTTCCAGCAGCGTAATCGCCTTTAAAGTAGCTAACTGCGCTTATTTCATCTGCCCCAATAAGTATCCTTTGTCGTGTACCAGGATAGCCTTCCAAAAATTTTGTTCCAAGAAATGTCACTTTTTTCGTCATTTTTACTTCCCTCTTTTGGAGTAGAAATTATCCATATTTTATATTTATGTCAATAAAAATTTATGTTCTTCGTGGCTTCGTAGTAAAAATTTTGTCATGCCCACTCCTCTGCGGGCACCCGAAAAGTATAAGACCAGACCCCCGCATAAAGCGGGGGTGACAGCGACGGGTGCGGAGTATGGCGTTGAAGGGCTGGGTATGGCAGTTGAGGGTCGTCGTCGTATAGGAGAGGGCCACAATACCCCCATGGATTGCTTCGTCACGATGTTCCTCGCAATGACGGTTTCCTCCCAAAAAACCTGTTGACGCAAGGCTTTAACCCCCCTATAGTGCGGCAAATCTTAAAGCCCCTAATAGTGATATGTATTTTATAAATACTTGATTTGTAAGGCTTTTTGAATGGTGTACAGACTGGAATTACGGTCTGGCGAATATTGATCAAAAAGGAGAAACTATGGCTCGTCTAGCTGGGGTAAACGTACCCGATAATAAACGCGCGCTCATTGCCCTAACATATGTGCATGGCATTGGTCGCTTTTCTGCCCGTCAAATCTTGAAAAAATGCGGTATTGATGAAACACGCCGTATGAACGCGCTGTCTGAGGATGAGCTTAACGCCATCCGTGCTGAAATTGACACAGATGCTTACAAAATCGAAGGCGATCTACGCCGCGAAATTTCTATCAACATCAAACGTTTGATGGACATGGCCTGCTACCGCGGCATTCGTCATAGAAAACATCTTCCCGTTCGTGGTCAGCGTACAAAAACAAATGCACGCACACGCAAAGGCCCTGCGAAACCAATCGCTGGCAAAAAACAGCCAACGAAATAAGGGAGTAATACATCATGGCTAAACCAGCAGCAAAAACTGTAAAAAAAGTAAAAAAGAACATCGCACGCGGCGTTGCCCACGTGAATGCAACCTTCAACAACACACATGTCGTCATCTCTGATGACCAAGGAAACACAATCTCCTGGTCGTCTGCAGGCCTCGTGGGCTTTAAAGGCTCCCGTAAGTCCACGCCTTATGCAGCCCAGCTGGCCGCAGAAGATGCTGGCCGCAAGGCACAAGAACACGGCATGAAAGAAGTGTTTGTGGAAGTTAAAGGCCCAGGTTCAGGACGCGAGAGCGCCTTGCGAGCACTTGGGATGGTGGGCTTGAATGTTTTGTCAATTAAAGACATTACACCCATTCCACACAATGGTTGCCGCCCACGCAAACGCCGCCGCGTTTAATTAAATTATTTGGCCTTACGAAAGTATTTTTGTAAGGCCTATCGTTTTTCTAACAAGAGGCCGGTTAAGAACTGGATGACGTTTACAAGAAAGGGACTACATCGTGATACAAAAAAACTGGCAGGAACTGATTAAGCCTCAAAAAATTGAAATTTCCCATGGCGGGAATTCAAAAACAAGCGGCAAGATAGTAGCAGAACCTTTGGAGCGTGGCTTTGGCTTGACTCTGGGGAATGCTTTGCGTCGTATTCTGCTGTCTTCTTTGCAAGGCGCGGCTGTTACAGGCATTCAGATTGACGGTGTGTTGCATGAGTTTTCATCCATACCAGGCGTCCGTGAAGATGTAACGGACATTGTATTAAACGTAAAAGCTTTGTCTGTGCGTATGCACGCTGAAGGCCCAAAACGCATGCGCGTCCACGCTGAAGGCCCGTGCGAAGTCACAGCGGGCATGATTGAAGCTGGCGCTGACATCGAAATTATGAATCCTGACCTTGTTATTTGTACGCTGGACAAAGGCGCGACATTCAACATGGAAATGGTTGTGAACACAGGCAAGGGATATCGCCCAGCTGCGATGAACCGCCCAGAAGAATGCCCAGTAGGTCTTATTCCTGTGGATTCTGTGTTTTCGCCAGTTCGCAAAGTGTCTTACGAAATTGAAGATACACGCGTTGGACAAATTACAGACTTCGACAAGCTGACCATGAGCATTGAAACAAACGGCGTTATATCACCTGAAGATGCTGTCGCTTTTGCTGCACGCATTATGCAAGACCAGCTGGCCGTCTTCATCAACTTCGAAGAGCCAGACCAGGCTTCTGGCAGTGAACAAGAAGATGAACTGCCATTCAACCGCAACCTGCTTCGCAAAGTGGATGAACTTGAATTGTCAGTGCGTTCTGCTAACTGCTTGAAAAACGACAACATCGTTTATATCGGTGATTTGGTACAAAAATCTGAAAGCGATATGTTGCGCACGCCGAACTTTGGCCGTAAATCGCTCAATGAAATTAAAGAAGTGCTAACAAATATGGGCTTGCATCTGGGTATGCAGGTTGAGGGTTGGCCGCCAGAAAATATTGAAGACTTGGCCAAACGTTTGGACGACCCATTCAATAGCTAATTTACATGCTCCCCTAATAGGGGGGCGTGAACTAACAGGACATAGTGTCCGCCCCTGTCTTCTATG
>CAUJHK010000162.1 GCA_963204715.1 Pseudomonadota bacterium
TAAATAATGAAAGAAAGAGAAATACACAGCTATTGGCAGATATTCATCATGCATGCGTAACGCCCCCTGACCATAATTATGTGGACACACATCCTGATTCACGCGGCTTACAAAAACAGGGTGTTACGGGCCCAAAGGCTCCCTATGTTTCAAATTAGGTAATAATGAAAAAATCAACCACCAACCAACCCTCACAACGCATGCTGCGTGTGGCGGAACAAATAAAGGAAATTCTCGCAGAGTATTTCCTCAAAGGTCATTTTCATTCAGCGGAACTTATTACGAATGGCGCGCTGGTCAGCATTACCGAAGTAAAAATCAGCCCAGATTTAAAACACGCCACTGCTTTCGTTATTGCGCACGGCCATAACAACATGAAGGTGCTTTTGGCCGCGCTGAACGAAGAATCCTTTGCCATGCAAAAAGATTTAAGCCGCCAGACGCATTTGAAATTCACGCCCAAACTCCAGTTCCGCGAAGATGAGGTTTTTGACAAAGCCATGAAGCTGGATTCAATCATCAACAACTTAAAATATTCAGATCAGGAATAATTTATTCTGGCCATCAACTCGACGCCTTGAAAAGGCGGATGACGGTGATGGCAAAAAAATAAGGACACCATGGCACGCAAACCAAAAGGCAATAAAATAGACGGCTGGGTCAACCTTCATAAGCCCGTTGGTATAACCTCAACGCAAGCGCTTGCCATCGTTAAGCGCGTGTTACAACCACAAAAGGCGGGGCATGCTGGCACGTTAGACCCCCTCGCCTCTGGCATCCTTCCCATTGCCCTTGGGGAAGCCACCAAGACTGTGCCCTATGTGCAGGATTCCATGAAAATATATAACTTCACCGTAACATGGGGCGAACAACGCACCACGGATGATGCCGAAGGGACTGCCCTTAAAACATCCGCCTTTCGCCCCACGCGCACGCAGGTTGATGCGTTGTTGCCAGAATTCACGGGGGAGATATCTCAAATCCCACCCCAGTTTTCGGCCATCAAGGTGGATGGCAACCGCGCCTATGACATAGCCCGTGATGGCGGTGAAATTGAGTTAAAACCCCGCATTGTCTATATAGAAACCCTTGAAATTATTGACCATAGCGCCGACAAAACATCCTTTCGTGCCTATTGTGGCAAAGGAACCTATGTGCGTTCTCTTGCCCGTGATATGGGCGAAAAACTGGGGTGTTATGGGTATATATCCTTGCTGGAACGCGCTTCCGTCGGTCCTTTTACGCTGGAAAACGCTATTTCACTGGACATTTTTCAAAATATTGAGCATAAACCCACCACGGAGCAGGTTTTGCTTCCCCTGAACACCGCACTGGGCGACATCCCGGTACTGGCGCTAAGGGAACAAGAAGCGGCCCGTTTGAAGAATGGCAATGTTTTAACATTTTTATCAAAGCCTGATTTGGAACGTATGTCCCAAGCAGGAATAGAATGGGATGGCACAGATATTGTTACTGCCCTGACCACGTTTGGCACTAAGGCCATCGCCATTGTCGATGTGAAAGGGATAGAGCTTCATCCGATCCGTATTTTTAACGTTTAACCAGCCGCTAAAACCATCGGCTCGACGATTGCATAGCAATCGGATGACGACGATGGGGGCTAAAAAAGAAGGAAAAAAAAGATGTCGATATCTGCCGAAAAGAAACAAGAAGTTATCAAAGACAACGCAACAAAGCCTAATGACACTGGCTCGCCAGAAGTTCAAGTGGCTATCATGACCGAGCGCATTAATTCTCTGTCATCCCACATGCAAATAAACAAAAAAGATTTCAGCTCACGTCGCGGTCTGCTCCGTCTGGTCGCAAACCGCCGTAGCCTGCTGGACTACCTGAAGAAAAAAGATGAAGGCCGTTATAAAGCTTTAATCGAAAAACTTGGTATCCGCCGTTAACCATTTAATACCCCGCCCTTCAAACGGCGGGGTTTTTGTTGACAAAAGCACCAACACATCGTCATTGCGAGGAAGTCTGAAAGACAGACGAAGCAATCCAGAAAAAAGATTTAAAGAATCTGGGTTGTTTCGTCACGTACATTCCTCGCAATGACGTGCGTGTCCTTCGCTTCTTCGTGCCTTCGCGTTTTAAAAAATCACGCCGCTTTTTTATCGGTCAGGGAATAACGGTTTAAAATCTTACCGTTTTCCATTTCAAATACGACTGGCACGCCTGTTTCCATTTCGGCTTTGTTGATGCTTTCTGGCGTTTCCGCACCGATGATAATTAACAATGCGCGTAATGAATTTCCGTGCGCGGCCACAAGGACATTTTTACCATCATCCAGCAAAGCCTTAATATGGGCTTCGTAATATGGGCGGACGCGCTTTTCAACAACGTCCTGCAGGCATTCCCCGCCAGGCGGGCGAACATCATACGACCTGCGCCAGATATGAACCTGTTCATCACCATATTTGGCGCGCGTCTCATCCTTATCCAAACCTGTTAAATCCCCATAATCACGCTCACGCAAATCATCATGCGCAATGATAGATGGGATTAAGTCGGCCTGCCCCGCATTTTCAAGCGCAATGCGGGCCGTGTTGTTGGCGCGTTTTAGCGTGCTGGTAAAAACCTGGTCGAACTGAACGCCGAGGGCTTTCAGACGCTTGCCTGCATCTGCGGCCTCCTGCCGCCCCAAATCTGACAAATCAATATCATGAAAGCCCGTAAAGCGGTTTTCGAGGTTCCACTGGGACTGGCCATGACGCAAAAGGACTAGGTAATTCATTCAAATCATTCCTTATTTTGTTATAATACAAATATATCACGCAGTCATGCCTTGGCAACAACACTTTGACAAACCATGACTTTTGGCGTATAAATCCCTCGTAAAATAAAGGGCGTTTGCTTGTTCGTTTTTTGATGATGCGGTTGACTGTTAAGTGCTTTGCTTTTTAAAAGTCTTTAATTGTCCACCGGATTGAATAACAAACCCTCTCAAACGTCCTTTTTTTGATTAACGCAAAAGCCTGCTGGCTCGACGATTGCGAAGCAATCGGCTGATGACAACAGGCAAACATAAAGAAAAGGACTAAAATACATGTTTAACGTATATCGTAAAGAAATCGAATTTGCTGGTAAAACACTTGTGTTTGAAACAGGCAAAATCGCACGTCAGGCAGACTCTGCCGTGATGTGTACGCTTGGCGGCACAACCGTACTGTGTACCGTTGTTGGCGCGCGTAAAGTTAAAGAAGGTCAAGACTTCTTCCCATTGACTGTGAACTATCAAGAAAAAGCATTCGCCGCAGGGAAAATCCCAGGCGGGTTTTTTAAACGTGAAGGCCGCCCATCAGAAAAGGAAACACTGGTTTCCCGTTTGATTGACCGCCCTATCCGTCCACTATTCCCTGAAAACTTCTTGAACGAAGTGCAGGTTGTCGCCACCGTGTTGGCGCACGACATGGAAAATGATCCAGATATCGTATCAATCCTTGGCTGCTCTTGTGCTTTGACACTATCAGGCATTCCGTTCATGGGCCCTGTTGGCGCATGCCGCGTTGGATACAAAGATGGTCAATATCTATTGAACCCAACCATGCAAGAAATGGAAGGCTCTGTGCTTGATCTTGTTACCGCCGGTACAAAAGAAGGCGTGTTGATGGTTGAATCAGAGGCAAAGGAATTGTCTGAAGACATCATGCTGGGCGCTGTTATGGCGGGATGGAAAGAATTCCAAAAGGTTATTGATGGCATTATAGCCATGGCCGAAATGGCCGCCAAAGACCCATGGGATGTGTCTGAAAAAGACCCTGTCCTTGTAAAACTTTACGCAAATATCAAGGCGAAATTTGCTGGCGACGTTGCAAAAGCATACTCCATCACACAAAAACAAGAGCGTTATGCTGCTGTTGATGTTGTGCGCAAAGCTGCTATCGAAGCGTTTGCATCTGATGACATGCCAAAAGACAAGGTTGCGGGCGAATTCCACCTGCTGGAAGCCGAAGTTGTTCGTGGTAGCATCCTTAAAACAGGCAAACGTATTGATGGCCGTGACACAAAAACAATCCGCCCTATCATTGCCGAAGTTGGCGTTCTTCCTCGTGCACACGGCTCTGCTTTGTTCACACGCGGCGAAACACAGGCGCTTGTCGTGACAACGCTTGGCACAGGTTCTGATGAACAAATCATCGACGCTTTGGAAGGCGAAAGCCGTTCACGCTTTATGCTTCATTACAATTTCCCTCCCTACTCTGTGGGCGAATGTGGTCGTATGGGCTCACCAGGCCGTCGTGAAATTGGCCATGGTAAATTGGCATGGCGTGCGATTCACCCATTGGTGCCTGATGCAGAACAATTCCCGTACACAATGCGCACCGTGTCTGAAATCACTGAATCCAACGGCTCATCCTCTATGGCAACAGTCTGCGGCACATCGCTTGCGATGATGGATGCGGGTGTTCCTTTGGCGCGCCCTATCGCGGGTATTGCCATGGGGTTGATAAAAGAAGGCAAAGACTACGCCGTATTGTCCGACATCCTGGGTGATGAAGATCATCTGGGCGACATGGACTTTAAAGTGGCCGGAACGGGCGAAGGCATCACCGCGCTTCAAATGGATATCAAGATTACTTCTATTACAGAAGAAATCATGAAAATCGCATTGGCACAGGCAAAAGATGGCCGTATCCACATTCTTGGTGAAATGGCGAAAGCCTTAACATCAGGTCGTGAAGGCGTGTCACAATTTGCCCCACAAATGGTTGCCTTTAAAATCCCGACGGACAAAATCCGTGAGGTTATTGGTACGGGCGGTAAAGTCATCCGCTCTATCGTTGAAGAAACTGGCGCGAAAGTGGACATTGATGACGATGGCTCCGTTAAAGTGTCCTCCACATCACAAGCCGCCATTGACAAGGCTGTGGCGTGGATACGCGGCATTACGGATGAGCCAGAAGTGAACAAGGTTTACAACGGTAAAGTTGTAAAAATTATGGACTTTGGCGCGTTCGTGAATTTCATGGGCGGCAAAGATGGCCTTGTGCACATCTCTGAACTGGCCGATGAACGCGTTGCCAAAACAACGGACATCGTATCCGAAGGCCAAGAAGTAAAAGTCATGGTTGTGGGTTTTGATGACCGCGGCAAAATTAAATTGTCGATGAAACGCGTTGACCAAGCAACGGGCGAGCCTCGTGAAGTAAAAGCACGCGAGAAAAAAGATCGCGACGAAAACGCGGCTTAATTAAATATCTCTCTAACTCTTTATTCCCCCTCCCTAAGTGAGGACACCAGACTTATCCCCCTCCCTAAGGGAGGGGGTTTGGGGGAGGGTTTACAAAACACAACGGAGTGCTTAAAATTTTAAAATGCACATCATCAAACGTCTTGCGCGAAACCTTCGAAACAACCCAACAGACGCTGAAAAAATTCTTTGGCTCCGCCTCAAATCAAAACAGATAAACGGTTTCAAATTCCGCCGACAAGTCCCAATCGACAATTATATTGTCGATTTTTTGTGCTTTGAAAAACGTGTGATTATAGAACTTGATGGCGGCCAACATGGAACTCCAGAAGATTCACAAAGAACGGCGTATCTGGAATCAAAAGGCTTTTTGGTGTTAAGATTTTGGAACAATGATGTTCTTCAAAATATGGATGGCGTTCTTGTAAGAATAATAGAAACCCTAACCACCCCCACCTAAATCCTCCCCCTAATGGGGAGGACTTTATTTGTTCATACTTATCCCCCTCCCTAAGGGAGGGGGTTTGGGGGAGGGTTTAATATTTTAACAGTATTTTAATTACGCAACAACAGGCTGAATCTCAACAACCTTAAACCCAAGATCTTTTGCAATAGATATTTCAATTTCAAGAAGATCCGCTTTTATCACAGGTTGATCTGATGGAGTGTCTAAATTTCCACAGACATCATAATTTACTTTACCATGGCTACAATTATTTAAACCATTCGAAAAATTACGAAGCGCATTACTCCTTGCAAAAACATCTACCAAGTTCTCACAAAAATATAATTCGTGCCTATACTTACTATCCGACATAACAAAACCCTCATAAAAAAAATTAAAACAAATAACCAAAACTATGTGTGAAAAATGAAATGTATCTGCGCCTTAGCGCATCATACCCACGGCCATCATCATGACGGCTGCTACCGTCATGGAAATATTGGTTAAAGCTGTGGCCGATGTGAATTGCATGGCATGATGAAACCATATTGCACGAACAAACGCAAGAAAAACCCGCTTACGCAGCGGGCTTTGTAAATTCTTAAGCTTGCTCGGATTCTTCTTCCCACCATTTTTCACATGCGTAATCCCAGCAAAGCTCTTCCCCCGCTTGAATGTCACGAAGGGCAATGGCCTTCATGGTGTAGGCGTCATAGTCCTGGTCGAGCATAATATTGGGCTCATCCCCGTGGTTATACATCATGATATAGCCCAAAGGCATGCAGTATTCTTCATCCTCGTAATTGCCATCCCACTCCAGCAAATAGCCATCAGGCGCCTCGCCGTTCTGGACAACGCTGTCTTTTGATACGGGGATAACAGGCGCGGTCTCAATAATCTGGCCTTCCTTAATATCCACCAATGCGAAAACACCGCGGCCTTTTTCCTCGGAAATCTGCCTCCACGCAATTTTCGCGCCCATAATGGTTTGTGGTGTATTTGCGGCATCTTCTTTGTGCCATACAGGCATCTTTTTGGCGGTGCTTGTTGTCATCTGGTTGTAAAATCCCCTGCTTGATGAAGTTGTCCTATATCTATACAAATGTATTGAAATATTCCATTAAAATAAAAGGTTAATTCCATGTCTTTAAAACTGCCAAAAGTCATAGGCCATCGCGGCGCAAAATCCTACGCTCCCGAAAACACGGTTGAAAGCATAAGGACAGCCGCAGGCCTGGGCGTGGAATGGGTGGAGCTGGACGTAAAGCTTACGGCGGACAATGTGCCCATCATCTTTCATGACGAAGAACTGGACAGGACAACCAGCGGCACAGGGCTTGTGGCCGCCACACGCTATGAAGATTTGCGGGATCTGGATGCGGGAAGCTGGTTTGGCGATAGCTTTGTCCAGTGCCGTATTCCCACACTGGAACAGGCTATTGATGAAATTCTAAAGGCGGGCATGGGTCTGAATTTGGAAATAAAGCCCTGCCCCGGGCGCGAAAAAGAGACCGCGGAAGTGGCGTTGGATTATCTTTCGCGCTGCTGGGATGACCTTGATAAAATTCTCATCTCCTCCTTCCAGCATGTCAGTCTGGAGGCCGCGCTAGATTTGGCACCAGACTACGCCCGTGGCTTGTTGATTGGCGGGCTAGAGCTCCCTGAAAACTGGAAGAATGTGGCCGAATATCTGGATGTATCCACCATCAATCTGGGCTCACGCATGGTCACAAAACAAGTGGCGGAAGACGTGATGGATTTTGAAAAACCACTGTTGGTTTACACGGTCAATGACCCGATGGAAGCAAAAGCCCTGCAAAGACTGGGCGTGGATGGATTCTTTTCAGATTGTCCTGATGTGATTATAGAGAATCTGGCAGGCGGGTTGAATTAAGCCCCATTCATTCCCCGTTCCCGAACAATCCTTTAATCTGGTCTGGCATGGGCATGCCTACGGCGTTAAAGCCACAATCAACGTAATGAATCTCGCCCGTCACCGCGCCAGAGAGGTCGGAGAGCAGATACAGCGCCGTCCCGCCCAGTTCTTCCAGCTCAACCGAACGGCGCAAGGGGGCGGTCATCACATTATACTTGAAGGTTGTGCGGGCAGAACCGATGACAGCGCCCGCCAGTGTGCGCATAGGGCCTGCGGATATGGCGTTTACGCGCACGCCATCAGGGCCCAAATCCGCCGCAAGGTAACGGACGGATGCTTCAAGCGCCGCCTTGGCAACGCCCATGACGTTATAGTTCGGCATGGCTTTTTCTGCACCGTAATATGACAGCGTGACGGCAGCCCCGCCCTTATTCATCATAGGCGCGGCGCGGCGCATCACGGATGTGAATGAGTAGCAGGATATATGCATGGATGTTAAAAAGTTCTGTAAGGACGTGTCCACATAACGACCTTTGAGTTCTTCTTTGTCTGAATACGCAATCGCATGGATAACAAAATCAAGACCGCCCCATTCTTTTTTAAGAGTGTCAAAAACCTCATCAAGGTCTTCTTCTTTTGACACATCGCAATCAATCAAAAGACTCGCGCCAATGCTTTCAGCCAGCGGTTTCACACGTTTTCCAAACGCATCACCCTGGTACGTAAAAGCCATTTCCGCGCCGTGTTTGTGCAGCTCTTGCGCCATGCCCCATGCAATGGATTTTTCATTCGCAACGCCCATTACAAGGCCACGTTTACCCTTCATCAGGTTTGAAGATTCTCTGCTCATGATCTAATCCTCATACCGTGAAAGTGCCAGCGTGGCGTTTGTGCCGCCAAACCCGAAGGAGTTTGACAAAATGGTCTGGTGTTTCACACTATCTATGCGTGATTTTGCAATCGGCATGCCTGCCGCGCCCTCATCCAATGTTTCGATGTTGATGCTGGGTGCCACAAAATCGTTGTTCAGCATAAGAATGGAGTAAATGGCCTCTTGTACGCCTGTCGCGCCCAAAGAATGCCCCGTCATGGATTTTGTAGAACCTATATGTGGCAGGTTTTGCCCCCGCCCTGCAAACACGTTCTTGATGGCGTTTAACTCGGTAATATCCCCTGCGGGCGTGGATGTCCCGTGTGTGTTGATATAGGTCACAGGCGTTTTAACGGATGATAGGGCAATCTTCATGCACCGCTCCGCCCCCTCGCCGCTGGGTGCCACCATGTCCGCACCATCAGACGTTGCGCCATACCCCGTCACTTCGGCATAAATTTTTGCGCCGCGTGCAAGGGCGTGTGATAACTCTTCCACCACCACAACGCCGCCGCCGCCAGAAATAACAAACCCATCACGGTTGGCGTCATACGCGCGTGAGGCTTTTGTCGGCGTGTCGTTATATTTGGATGACATAGCGCCCATAGCGTCAAACAGACACGACAATGACCAATGAAGCTCTTCCGCTCCGCCCGCAAAGACAATATCCTGCTTGCCAAGCTGAATTTGCTCCACCGCGTTGCCAATACAGTGGGCAGATGTCGAACAGGCGGATGAAATAGTATAGTTCACGCCCTTTATTTTAAAGTTTGTGGCAATGGTGGCTGATGTGGTTGATGACATACAGCGCGGCACACGGAACGGGCCAATCCATTTGGTCGCTTTCTTTTCGCGTAAGATATCGGCAGCTTCCACCTGGTTGCTGGTGGATGGCCCACCAGACCCCATAACAATGCCCGTGCGCTCGTTTGATACATCGGCTTCCGTTAAACCAGAATCCGCAATCGCACGCTCCATCGCAATGTGGTTATACGCCGCGCCATCGCCCATAAACCTGAGCATGCGCTTGTCCACATGCGCGGCCAAATCAATGTCTGGCCGTCCCGATACCTGTGACCTAAAGCCCATCTCGGCATATTCTGGATTGAACGTAATTCCCGATGTTCCGGCGCGCAAAGCCGCCAAAACCGTGTCCTTGTCATTACCAATACAAGATACGATGCCCAGACCCGTAATGACGATGCGTTTTTGTGTATGTGTCATGGTAGGAATATTTAATGCACCAGCCCCCCAAAGTCACGCCCCAATGTTGGGTTTATAAGATAGTAATAATCATTGACATAAGCTTTGGGTTGCGATTTTATTGTGGCAGATATGTTTTTTTGGTGTGTAAATGGCTTTTGACCCCTCCATCCTCCTGCAAGACCTCCCGCCTATGGCCAAGCCTACCCTTCAGCATGCATGGAACCAGAGCGCGTGCGAGGTGATTGTTCAGGGAATCCCCATGGCGGTGGAACTTGAAACTTTTTACAAAAACCTGAAAGCACAGTTTGCCCACCATGCCCCTGCCGCTGTCGTTGGTTTGAAAGAAGCTGTTTTTATCCGCCCCGAAAGCACGCAGGAATGTAAAATTACCTTTTCAAAACCGCTCGAAACATCGCTCGTTGAAACCACCATTCACCATGCGCTCGGGCAAGCTTACGCCCAAAAGGGCCTTATGTTTGACACCCGCGCCATTCACATGGTGCTGGCCAATTTTTAGCCACACACAAATCCGCGTTTAAAGGAGTATCTCTTTTGCCTGACAACACTTCCAAAAATCCTTTGCCCAAATGCCTCCTCAAAGCCGTAAGCTTGAAACGTGAGTGGTCTTACAACCATATGCCCCTGCCCGTTTATGCCGACAAGGCAGAAGCCACCTGCCTCCCCGAAGACATTGATGTTAACGCGATTAGCTACAACATCGCAGCTTACATCAAAGACAACCTTCCCGAACATCTCAATGATAACATGGGCTGCTGCGCAGAAATTAATGAAAACGGGCTTGCTTATGTGCTTATACTGGAAAAACCCATATTGACAGATGACCTGACGCGCATGCTGGAACGGGCCATCAACAAAGAACTCCGTAAGATGGGAATAATTCCGGATTATTGCATGGGCGTTGACACTAACGTAGAGCCCTCAGAATACGCCGGGCAA
>CAUJHK010000163.1 GCA_963204715.1 Pseudomonadota bacterium
GCCTTTATTGGATGGTCGCACAGGCGACGTAGCGCGTATCAACCAGTCGGCAGCATATACCGTGCCCGGCTTCGTGAGCGCCGTACAGGCGCTGATCATGGATGATCTGCGCAAGCTCTGCGATGTGGAGATAAACTTCCCGCTGCTCAACATTCGGGTCTATCTTCTTGATCACAGAATTGATAATTTCAATGACCTGACCACGGCCATATTTTGCAGAAGTGCTCATTTTTTCTATAGCCCCCGTAAAAAGGCCACTCCCCTAGAAATCGCCAATGACGCTGGAAATTTTTGTTTTTAACGTTTCAGCGTTGAATGGCTTCACAATGTAGTTATTCACGCCTGCTTGTTTTGCGGCAATCACGTTTTCGGTTTTGCTTTCCGCCGTAATCATAATAAACGGAACTTTGCTGATATTGTCGTTATCAGCCGTGGCGCGCACCTTTTTCAAAAAATCCAGACCCGACATAGGCTCCATATTCCAGTCGGAAATGACAAGGCCGTATTTCTTTTTTGTGACCATGTCATACGCCATAGAACCATCTGTGGCTTCATCCACATTGTTGAAACCAAGTTGTTTCAAAAGGTTTTTAATGATCCTGATCATGGTTTGGTAATCATCCACAACCAAGACATTCATATTTTTATCGACAGCCACGTTGCTCTCCTACTAGACAAATTATTATGATAAATTGGGAAAAACCCAGACAAACAAAGTATGCCGCACTTTGGTTAACGAACTCTAAACAGCAAAGCCTAGCGTACGGCAAAGCTAGGGTACGACATATTAGTGCGCCATAAAAGCCCTTATTGCGATGGCAGGGTGGGAAGGTCTGGCAGTTTGTTTTGCTCGGCCAATAAGATGGTGACGTTTCTGGCCCTGTCAGGGTTCATAGCGGCCAGAATTGGCGCGGTTTTACGCTCCGACATCTTGGTTACAACCTGAAGGAGAACATCCATTTCAAGAGAGTCAAAAATGCGCGCGGCATCCTTGGCTTTCATGCCCTCGTATATTTTGACGAGGCTGGCGATGCGCTTATTTTCCTGATCTGTCTGTTGTTTCAATAAAGTTTCAATATCGGTTTTAATCTTTGTCAACTCATCCGTCTTTTGCTGAAGCTCGGCTTGTGTGGCTTTTAACAAGGCCTCGCGCATGACAAGTTCTTTTTCCTTGGATTCCAAATCCTTGCGGCGTTTTGACAAATCCGCAAACATCTCGATTTTTACATCCGAATAATCATCCTCAAGATCGCCAGAATCTTTCCATTGCGCAGACTTGGAGGGCGCATCGCCCAGCGATGGTGCCTCAATCTCTGGTTTGCCGTGGCCTTCAGAGGTTTTTGTTGCAGGCTCCGCGTCTGGTTCTTTACTCCCAGCCTCCAAAGGTTTCTGATCCTCGGGCTTAGGGGTTGTTGCGGATGACTTTTTGGCGGCCTCTTCTCCTGCGGCGGTTTCCAGCGCGTTTAAGGATTTATCAGAAGAGCTAGCCGCATAGGCCTGTATTGACCCTGATGATCTGAACTTTTGTATCATCTCGCTAAACCGCACGCCAAAAGCAATGGCAGCAAAGACCATTAACCCTATGAGGATTTTTGAGTGTGCCTCATCACGCATCAACTACGCCCCCCTGCCGTTTTACGCTTTTGCAAAGCCTGAAACAGCTCGCGCTCTGCCTGACTTTGAAAGCTTGTCCCCGCACCATGATTTTCAAGCTCCAAATCAAAGGCATCCAGCTCATTCATTTCTTCCGTCATGCTGTCAAACTCCCTGTCAGCAATGGAAAAACCTGAGGTCTCCATGTCTGCCATATCGTAAGGGGCGTGGGTTTTGTGTGAGGATGGCGCGTTGCCCAAATATATATTTGATCCTGCATGTGAAGTGTTTGGTCCAATCCCTCCTGATTCCTGAATTTTTTCTATGAGTGCGCGATTGGTTTCTGCCAGCTTTTCCAGACGGTCTGCCAAATTGTTCCCTGCATCATTCATAAATTTAAGTTCATCAGATAAGAACTTGGATTCTTTTATTTTTTTATCAATGTCTGCGCCAGAATTCCGCGCTGATACCTGTAAGCCCGCTATGGCTTTTTCAGCCCGCTCAACATTCACCGTCAAACGGTTGACCAATCCTTCCATCTCGAAACGGCTTTCTTTAAAATGTTTCAAGTTAAGGTTTAGTTTAAAAACCAAAACCACCGTCGCGGCCAAAAGCACCAGCAAACCGACATCCATAAAAAAAGCAAAACTCATAATTCCTATTCCCCATCATCCATCTTGGGTGTGATATATTTTTCAATGCGCACGGCGATACCGTCCTGTTTTTGCCCCACAGGCCCCCTGAACATGGGGAAATGCCCGCAGCGCAATTCCAGCTCATCTTCAGTTCTTGTGTTGAACAACACTTTGGTACCGACTTTCCAGTTCAGCATGTCACGTAAAGGAATGGTTGTTTCTCCCAAAATCGCCTGAAGTTGAATTTCGGTCTGGTAAAGCTCTTTGGTCAGGTGGGTTTCCCAGATAGAGTCCCGCCCAAATTTCTCCCCCATAAACATCTGGAGTAAAAGTTCACGGATAGGCTCTAATGTGGCGTAAGGGATAACAATTTCAATACGCCCCCCCCGATCTCCCATATCTACCCGCAGCCGCGCCAGCACGCACGCGTTTCCGCTTTGGGAAATGGTGGCAAAGCGTGGATTGGTTTCCATTCTGTCGAGATTAAAGGATACGGGTGAAAGAGGATCAAACGCCGATGATAAATCACTCAAAGATACTTGTACCATTCGTTCAACCAGTTTTGTTTCAATGGTTGTGTAGGGGCGACCCTCCACGCGAATGGCTGGCGTGCCCTTTCGCCCTCCCAACAAAACATCAACGACGGAATAAATGAGCGCAGAGTCTGTTACCATCAACCCATGGTTATCCCACTCTTCCGCCTTAAAGACAGAGAGCATGGCAGGCAGCGGAATAGAGTTCATATAATCGCCAAAGCGCACGGTGGACACGTTATCCAGTGATACTTCCACGTTGTCGGAGGTCAGGTTTCTCAAAGTGGTGGACATTAAACGCACCATACGGTCAAACACGATGTCCAGCATGGGCAGGCGTTCATAGTTGACCATGGCGGAGTTGATGAGCGCCATAACGCCCGATGTTTCAGCACCGCCCGATAAATCATCATCAAAACCAAGGAGGGAGTCAATTTCATCCTGATTCAAAATACGGGCAGACCCTTCGGCCCCCATGGCTGCCGCCATGTCATCCCCGCCTGCAGAATCACCCTCAGAAGAATCGTCACCCGCCATGGCGCCCCATTCTTCCATCATCGCCTTCTCTTCGGCGCTCATCTCTTTTTCGTCGACGTTCGTATCGCTCATCTTCGTTGCCTAAACCACGCAAATTTCATAACTTCTCCTTTG
>CAUJHK010000164.1 GCA_963204715.1 Pseudomonadota bacterium
TTGCTTGGCCCTTTGTTGCTCCCCGCCGCTGGCCATGCCCAAGAGCAAAGCCTTCGCGAGCGGATTCAAGAATTTAAAGACACACGCGCCAAGAGGTCAGAAAACAAAGAAATTATGGCGCAAGACAACACAAAGGGAGCCATAGTTTTGCCCTTCGAAGGGCGTGACATTCTGGTTTATGCCCCCAAAGAGATGCCCACCAGCGGTACGCGGTCTATGGTTATGGTTTTTCACGGCGGCATGGGCAATGCGGGGCACATTCGCGCCACCTTGAACATGGAAAGCACCGCAGACAAATATGGATTTGTCATCGCCTACCTGAACGGAACGAAGGCCTCAGGGTTGAATGACAAATTTAAAGCGTGGAATGGCGGCGGCGGATGTTGTGGCAAGCCGTTCAAAGAGAATGTGGACGATGTCGGCTATATTGAAAGAGCCGCAAAATTTTTATCCCAAAACTATGGCGTAAAGGGCGGTAACATCTATGGTATGGGGCACTCCAACGGCGGAATCATCATTCAACGCACCTTGTGTGAGCGTGGCGTCTTTTCCGCCATCATCCCGCTATCTGGCCCTTTGAACATTGAAACCTCGCACTGCGAGGGAGCAAGCGGAAAACATGTTCTGGCCATTCACGGGTTAGAAGATAAAAACGTACCGATTGGCGGCGGATATGGAACCAAAGGCGTGACCGATGTTTTGTTTCTCTCAGAAGCACTGGCCAAAAAGACTTTTGAAGATTCTGGCGCGGATTATACGCTTTTGGCCTTGCCAAACACCGACCATTCCTTGAAAAACATAATGGACACCATATTTAAGACGCAAGGCATAACACTGGGCGAAAAAGCCGCGCGTTTTTTTGGCCTGACAAACTTTAAAGAAAAGACACCATGAAAAAAATAATTTTAATTGTTATAGGCCTTCTTGTTGCGGGCGGTCTGTATTGGCAGTTCAACCCCGCCAAAGCCAAAAAGGTGGAAACGGTAAAGGCGCAGACAATGCCTGCTGTGCAGGCCGTTTATGCCACGGGCACGGTCGAGGCCGTCAAGATGATTGCGATTGCGCCAAAAATATCCGCCCGTCTGATGGCGCTTATGGTAGATGAGGGTGCGCAAGTCAAAGCAGGCGATGTTTTGGCGCAACTCGAAGACGCCGATGTGGAAGGCGCGCTCAAAGAGCTGGTGGCCAAACAAGAATTGGCCCGAAAAGATTTAAAACGCGCGCAAACACTGGCCAAATCTGGCGCCATATCCAAAGAGGGGCTGGAGCAAGCACAATCTGCGTTCAAGGCCGCATCGGCCAGCGTGGAAAGATCTACCGCTGAGCTTGGCTATTTAAAACTAATGGCATCTGAAGACGGTACCATTATTCGCCGCGATGGCGAGATGGGGGAGATGATACCATCTGGCAAGGCTGTTTTCTGGATGAGCGCGGGTGATGCGATGCGCATAGAAACCGAAGTGGATGAAGAAGATATATCCTTGGTCAAGGTCGGGCAAAAGGTTTTAATTTCCGCCGACGCTTACCCGCAAGAAGTTTTTCATGGCGCAGTGCAATCCATCACGCCCAAAGGCGATCCTGTTGCAAGATCATACCGCGTGAGAGTTTCTATAGAAGAGAGCACGCCCTTGATGATTGGCATGACGGCTGAAACCAACATCATTACATCAAAAAAGAACAGTGCCTTGATGATTCCCTCAACCGCGCTTAAGGAGGGGAAAATTATGATTGTCGAAAACCGCAAAGCCAAAACCATGGATGTGCAAACAGGCATTAAAAGCCAGAACGAAGTAGAAATATTATCGAGCCTTCCTGAAGACGCAAGCATAGTCAAAAACTACAGCGCAGAGCTTTTGGACGAAAAACATGTATCACCTTCCAATGTGTCTTGGAAAAACAGCGCAAGCGAATGAATATTTTTGTCAAAATAGCCATACGGCATATCTGGGCGCGTAAACGCCAGAGCCTTGTGTCCTTGCTGGGCATTATTATTGGCGTGGCATTCTTTTTGGCGATTTCATCTTTGATGCAAGGATCGCAGAACGACTTCATTGAAAAGCTGGTGAACAACTCCCCGCATATCACCATTGAAGAAGACTACAGGGACAACAAGATTCAGCCCGTTGAAAAACTTTATGGCCAAAGCGCCATTGAACTGCGCAGCCTTCAGCCCGAAACCGAAACACGCGGCATTAGAGGATACAAACAAATTGTATCATACCTGACCAGCATGGAGGGTGTTAGAGCCTCTGCAGTTCTATCAGGGCAAGCCATCATCACCTATGCGGGAAAAACCAACAACATGACCTTAAACGGCATGATTCCACGTGACATGATTGGTTTGACAACACTTGAAGACAACATGGTGGAAGGTTCTATCGAAGACCTTATCACCAACCGCAACGGCATTATTGTCGGCGCTGAATTAACGCGCCGTTTAAAACTATCCCTAGGCGACAATGTAACTTTGACTGCGCCAACGGGACAGGTACGCACCTTTAAAATTGTCGGCATCTTTCGCACGGGCCGTGCAGGGTATGACCGCTTTCAAGCCTTTACCGACATCAAGCGCGTGCAGGCCATGATGGACAAATCCAACCGCGCAAACTCCATCATCATCAAACTCGATGACCCGAACAAGGCCTTAACCCTCTCCAAAGAAATAGAAGCGCGGATTGGTTATAAGTCCGTATCATGGCAAGAAGATTCAGAAGACCTTATGAACACGCTCGCTATCCGCAATATCATTATGTACACAGTG
>CAUJHK010000165.1 GCA_963204715.1 Pseudomonadota bacterium
CACTGTGGTCATGATGTTAAAGCCTTATATCTTGTGAGGACATTTAGAGCACTGCCATTGTCCAGCGATGCAGCGGCCTGCGCAACCCCATCTTTGAACGGCGTGTCATTGTGAAGATATAATACGGCTGCGGTGTTGGCCAACACCATATCACGGTATGAGTTTTTGGCACCGTTCAACAAAGCCAAAAGCGCGGCTGCATTTACATCCGCATCACCGCCCTTCAGGCCATGAGGGTGGATAAAAGGCAGGCCGAAATCTGACGGGGTTAAGGTTTTTTGCGTTATCTGGCCGTTGTCCAAAAGCGCGATGTCTGTGGGCGCGGACAAGGATATTTCATCAAGCCCGTCCTGCCCATGCACAACCATGGCCCGCGTGGAACCAAGAGCGCGCAGCGCCTGTGCCACAGGCAAAACCCATTTGGAATCATACACGCCGATAAGCTGTATTTTTGTCCCCGCAGGATTTGCCAGTGGCCCCAGCAAATTAAAAATAGTGCGGTGGGGCAAAGATTTTCGCACCTCCGCCACATGCTTCATGGCAGCGTGATGATGCGGCGCCATCAAAAAACAAAAGCCGATGTCGTTTAACGCCTTTTCCAGCGTGTCTTTGGGCAAGGCAAGGCAAACACCCAGCTTTTCCAGCACATCTGCCGCACCAGACTTTGAGGACGCCGCGCGATTGCCATGTTTTGCGACGGGCACGCCGCACGCCGCCGCCACAAGCGCGACCGCCGTAGAAATGTTGAAGCTGTGCGCGCCATCACCGCCCGTGCCACAGCAATCTACCGCATCATCAGGCGCGGATATGGCGGACGCTTTCGCACGCAATGCCCGCGCCGCGCCCGTAATTTCATCAGCGGTTTCCCCGCGTTTATGAAGCGCGGACAAAAAGGCCGCCATATCAGCCTGCGTCACACCGCCATCCATAAGGAGCGATATGCAAGATTCCATTTCCTCTTGCGTAAAGGAGTTTCCCGTAAGGGATTTTTTTAAAAACCTGTCGAAAGAGAGCATCTCTACACCATGTCTAAAAAGTTTTTGAGCATGGCGTGGCCGTGTTCGGTTGCGATGGATTCAGGGTGAAACTGCACACCGTGAATGGGTGCAGATTTATGCGCCAGCCCCATAATTAGGCTATCATCCGTTTGCGCCGTGATTTCGAGCGTGTCGGGCAAAGTGTTTTTATCAACAATGAGGGAGTGATAGCGCGTGGCATTGAACGGCGTCGGCAAACCTTTAAACACGCTTTTGCCATTATGATGAATGGCGGAAATTTTTCCATGAAGCGGCGTGGGGGCGCGAACGACATCACCGCCGAACACCTGCCCCATGGCCTGCATCCCCAAACAAACTCCAAAGAGCGGGATTTTTTTTTCGGCGCAGGCGGCAATGAGCGGACAACAAATTCCCGCATGGTCAGGGTCTGACGGGCCAGGGGATATGACAACACCGCGCGGGTTTAGGGCAAGCGCATTATCCACCGAGATTTTATCATTGCGATGGACGACCACATTCGCCCCCAAATCACCCAGATATTGGACGAGGTTGTATGTAAAGCTATCATAATTATCAATCAGTAAAATCATGCCCTTAACCTACACGCGGGCATGGACGAAAGTCCAGCAGATTGGTATTGTCGTGGGCATGAAACAGCGCAACACCCACCATTTTTTTATCATTGCCGCGATTGGTGTTTTGCTGGCCGTGGGGGTTTTTGCGGTTTTATCGCGCAGCGCGGATGAAAAACCCAGCCCGCCATACATTCCGCAAAAGACCGTTAAAATTATTGACCGCACTGTGCCCGCAATGCCGCCCGTAAAGGTGGAGCCACCGCAGGGACAAGAATATTTTGAGCAGGCGCAAATCCCGATGATGGAAGAGCCTTATGTGGATGTAACGCCCAAGGAGGATGACGCCCCCATGGTTATGGACGACGTTGTGCGCCCAAAACGCGAAGGCAAGGCACGCATTGCCATTATCATTGATGATGTCGGGATGGACATTAAACACAGCAAGGCGGCGATAGAATTGCCCGCGCCCGTGACATTGGCCATGTTGCCCTATGCGCCGCGCGTGAAAGAGTTTGCGAGCGCGGCAAAGGAGCATGGGCACACATTGATTATCCATGCTCCGATGGAGGCGATGGACGAACATGTCAACATTGGTCCCGGTGGGTTAAAAGAAAGCATGGACGTTGCGCAGATTAAAAGCGCAGTGGAGGTGATGTTGTCCAGCTTTGAGGGGTATGAGGGTATCAACAACCATATGGGCAGCCGATTGACGCAAGACAAAGACGCGATGGGCGTTGTTATGAAGGAATTAAAACGCCGTGATTTGTTTTTTATAGATTCCAAAACATCGCCAAAATCTGTGGCCGAATTTATGGCCGCACAGGCTGGGCTGGCGCACGCGGGACGTGATGTCTTTTTGGACAATGTGGACAGTGATGCGTTTGTGCGCGATGCATTGAAAAAGGCCGAGCAGTTGGCGTTGTCACGCGGTTATGCCATTGCGATAGGCCACCCCAAAGAACATACATTGGCGGGGCTTAGAGCGTGGATGCCCACTTTGGCGGCCAAAGGTATTGAACTGGTGAGTGTGAAGGAGTTGTTGTCGCAGGGGAAAGAAGCCCTTCACGATTCTCAAGTCCTTCACTCTAACCCTCTCCCGCAGGGAGAGGGAATTAGGGTGGAAAATCTCCCACAGGGGGAGGGGATTAAGGGGGCAAGGGAAGATATTGGCGAAGATGATTTTTATGCCGATGTTAATAAGGCTTTTGCGCCCGCTGGCGGCGAGCCAGAGATAACGCTTCATCCGCTGCCGTCACAATAGCCTTTGATTTTATAATACATTCATGGTGTTCGGATTCTAGTTGGCTGTCGGCCACTATACCTGCGCCCGCCCGCCCACATACTTTTCCATCTTTTACCAGAGCTGTACGCAGCGCGATGCAGGTATCCACATCACCATTGCCCGCAAGGTAGCCCACGCACCCGCCGTAATATCCACGGCGCGTGGTTTCTAGCTCATCAATTATTTGCATAGCACGAACCTTTGGCGCACCAGACACAGTGCCCGCAGGAAAGCCTGCAAACATGGCGTCAAGCGAGTCTATATCATCCCGCAACACACCTTCGACGTTTGAGACTATGTGCATGACATGGGAATAGCGTTCGATAAAAAACTGGTCTGTCACCTTGACCGAACCAACTTTGGAAACGCGGCCAACATCATTACGCCCCAAATCAAGCAGCATTAAATGTTCGGCGCATTCTTTGGGGTCTGCCAATAATTCTTCGGCCAGCTGTGAATCTTCCTGCGCGTTTTTGCCACGGCGGCGTGTGCCCGCAATGGGGCGGATGGTGACGCGGCGATTGCGTACCCGCACCATGATTTCGGGCGACGAGCCGACAATCTGAAAGCCGCCAAAGTTGAAGTAAAACAAAAAGGGCGAGGGGTTTGTGCGGCGAAGCGAGCGGTAGAGCGAAAAGCCCGGCAAATCAAACGGCATGGAAAAAGACTGCCCCAGAACCACCTGAAAAATCTCCCCTGCACGAATATATTCCGCCGCTTTATCCACCATATCAAAGTAGGTGTCTTTGGTGACAGACGATGTGACATCACAATCGCCCATGATTTTGGTGTCATGATAGAGCGTGGTGGAGGGAACGGGAGAGGCGAGCTTTTCAAGGCTGTTTTCAATGCGGCGCGTGGCCAGATCATAAGCCCCAATCGCCGCGCCTGATATTTCACGCACGGGGGTCACAATGCAGATCATACTTTTGACGTTATCGAATATTACCATCACGGTGGGGCGTATCATGATGGAATCTGGAATATTGATATCATCAGGATTTGTGTCGGGGATATCTTCAACCAGCCGCACCATGTCATAGCCCATATAACCAAACAGGCCAGAAGGGCCCATGGGCGGAATATCATCATCCACCACATCAATTTTTGCGGCGCGAATGTGAGCCCGCAAGGTTTCAAGCGGCGCGGCGTCAGAGTCTTTTGAATAATTCCAGATTAAATCTGGCTCCAGACCTATTGCGGAATAACGCCCCAGCGTTGCGCCGCCTTCAACAGATTCAAGCAAGAACGAGTTTTTCTGGTCACCTGTGAGTTTTAAAAACGCGGATACGGGTGTTTCCAAATCAGCGGGAACCCATGTCCAGACCAGTTGTGTTTTCCCGTCGTTAAAGTTTTTTTCAAACGTGTCAAAGGCGGGAAGAAGGTCTGTCATGCGCGTCCTTTATTGGGCGGTTTGTGGTGTGCCGTATGTTTGTTGAAGCACAGGCTGGTTGATTTTAATTTTCTTGTTGGTGAAAAGGCCGTCAATATATTGCGACAAAACATCTTGTGGCAGCGCGCGCGCCGTAATCTCCTCAAGCTGTTTTATATCTTCATCCGCCATTTTGGAATCTGACTTTGGCAGAACCATGGAGGTTGGCATGCCTATCAAGAACCCGCCATCCACTTCAGACGAAAAGCTTTTTCCAATGTCTGTTGTAAAGATTTGTGCGGCTATCACAGGCGTGATGGGCGCTTGTGGCTTTGATGTGCGGCTTACGGTTTGAATTTTTTGAACCGATGCGCCAAGCACCTTTGCAACTTCATCCAGTGTTTTTCCTGTATTAAGGGATTCCACGGCTGATTTGACCCGCGCGGCGTTGGCAAGTTTTTGCTGTTCATCCATCCAGCGTTTTTCAAGCGCGGCAGATACCAGTTTAAAATCACGGTAAGAATCTGGCGTTATCGTATCAACGCGCACAAGGTGGAACTGGCCATCGGCTGTTTCCACAAGCGGCGCGGTTTCACCCGCATCCACATCAAACGCGGCCTGAATGATTTTGTCTTTGTCGGCTTCAAAGGGTTTAAGTATATCTTTTCCATCTGCATTGTTGCCATTGCGGCGGAACGGCCCAAAGACTTCGGTGGTCATGCCATATTCCAAAACAATATCTTCGAGTTTGTCACCACCTGCGGAACGGTCTTCAATGTCGTTGCCCGTCTGGTAAAACGCATCAGCCAGCAGGCTTTGCTTTAGCTCATCCTGTAGCTTGTCTTTTACTTGATCAAACGCGATACGTGATTCTGGCAAAATGTCTTTCACTTTTAGGACGTGCCAGCCAAGGTCTGTCTTTACAGGGCCAATAACATCTCCTTTTTGCGCTGCGAACACAGGGGTTGCGATTTCTGGCAGGAGGCCGTTTTGTTCCAACTCCTGATCTGAGAGTCCTTTTACAGGCTTGCCAGCCACCACATCATCGTAAGCTTTTTTGGCTTCTTCTTCCGATGGAAATACTCCTTGTGCGACAACGCGTTTGGAAGGTTTTGTAAAGGCAGCAATATTTTTGTCATACTCTGCATGAAGCTGTTCATCCGTAATATTGACTTTTTTCGCGGCCATATCTTTTGTTAAGGTGGCCACAGTGATGGTGCGGCTTTCAGGAAATAAAAAATCCATCTTGTTGGCTTCGTAATATTTTTGAAGCTGTTCATCGGATGGCTTTGTGACATCTTTTATGTCGGTATTTTTAAGGACGACAATGTCCGCTGACCGTTGTTCATGGTCATAACGATAAAGCGCGCGCGCCATTAAGGGGGATGCGAGGGTGGCGGGGGGCTGAATAGCCGCACGCAAAAGCGTGTTTGCCATTTCGGTGCGAATGGAGGACACAAATTCAGATTCAGAAATGCCTTGCTGGCGCAGAATTTGCTGAAGCGCGTTCTTTTTAGACCCGCCTTGTGTGGCCAGCGTTTCCGCCAGTCTTGTGATTTGCCGTGTCACCATATCATCGGACACTTCAAGCCCCATATGGCTGGCCTCTTTACTGAACAGCCTTGCCTGAATTTCGGAGGAGAGAACATTGTCAACAAGGCCAAGCTGGTAGGCCTCTGGCGCGCCAATACCACGAGAGGACAAAACGCGGCGAAGCGTGCGATCAAACTCATTCAAGCCAATATTGATGCCGCCGCCTTTGACGATGGTCCCTGAGGACATGCCACCCGTAAACGCGCCATTTCTGTCCATAAGAATCAGCCCTACGACAGCCATGAGCAAAAGCCCCATCAGCAAATATTTAAAAACGCCCGCAAAAGCACTGTTACGCATCCATATAAGCATGGACATCCTCTCTTTTCA
>CAUJHK010000166.1 GCA_963204715.1 Pseudomonadota bacterium
CCACAATAGTGGCGGCATCCTTGGCGCGGCCGCGGATTATTTTTATCTCCCCATCCTTGGCCTTATAGACGGTCAGTGGCGTGACATTAAACTTCCAGGCCTGCATCAACGCCATATTTTTTTGCACAGCCTGCGTGGACATATCGCTTTTGGCAGGCAGCGCCGTTTCATCACCTGCCAGATGGCGGAAGAAAAGCTCTTCCCCATTGGGTGCACCCAGCAAAAATGCAGCCTGCGCGAGCGATCCTGGCTGAAAGCCCACAGGAATAATGCGTACCTGCATCACACCGCTATCAATATATTTTTCCTTGATGTCATTCATAAATTCATGACAGTGGGGACATTGCGGATCTACAAAGCTGTAAATGACGGGCGCGTCCGCGCTGCCAAGCCTGACCCAGTTGCTGTTTTCCACTTCAGAAAACATGCGCTGGGCGGGCGTTCTGGTGGACAGGCCTTCTGTAACAGATTTTATTTCGGATAGTTTTTTAGGCTGTTCAGACTCAGGCTTGTCCTGTGCCAGAAGGTCGAGCGCGCCGCCATTTTGCGCCTGCAAATCCTTTACCTGATCAATGGTAATAGGGCGCCCGTCTTGCGCAAACATCAACCCTGTCACAAAAGCCTTTTTATCGGGCGTGATATAATAATATTGCTCCTGCCCCTGATAGATTGCAATCCAGCCATCCATACCATTTTCTGTTCCCAGATACCTGAGCTGGGCGCCTTTGTCTTCCAGCGGCACCAGTGCTTCGGGAAGCGCAGGAATCGTGGCAGATTTTGTTTGCGCCATAACAGGCATGCAAAACAAGGCTAGAAAAAGAAATGAGAGAAAAAATCGCATCGGCGGACATCCTTAAATGGGCTTTAGAGTTGGCTATCAGCTTATCGTAGAGCATAGGCCGTGCAAAGGTCAAAATTGACTGCTATTACCTTGCCTATAAAAACAAGGTCAGCACGCCTGTATAGCCATAAATCCGCCCTGATGAAATTTCGCCCGCCGCATAAAAGCCAGCAAGCGGCACATCACCCAATATATCACGCACAAGCGCCATCTCCCCGCCTTGCACACCATCCCCTTTAAAGTCCAGACCCAAACGGCCAACGCATGACACATAAAGGGCCGCAAGGGGTTTAAAATCTCCGCGTTCTTTTATAACCCTCTCCCGAAGAGCGACAAGAGTTGATGACAAATCCATGCGCACAGTTTCGCTGTCACGGTGAACAAAGATGATATTTTGTTTGTCTTCAAGGCTTTCTGCCACCGCAATTTCTCCTGTTTCAGGATCCATGCCCACAATGTTGCGCACCATAAAATCTTTTTGATCGCTGCCCATAACGGGGATAGCAATATGCGCACTTCCTTCGAGAATTTGGTGGAAGTCCGTACCCACCACGCCCGTCTCCATCATGGTTTCCTGCGCTTTATATCCCAGTCTTTTTTCGACAATGGCTTTCATATCCTGACTAAAAACATCAAACGGCTTTTTATCATCCAATGAGGCTATAATATGATCATCCGACATGGTTACTTCATGCGGCGACCCCATCGGCACGCACCCTTGGCTTAAGGCCGTCGAAACGACAACGTCCTCATCAAAGACAAAACCACAAATACCTGTCGACGTTTCAGCTGTCCCCAGCAAGGCCCCTGATGATTTAAAAGATGTGAAGCCGCCCACCATAAACCCACCCACCATGGTGTCTACGTCTTCTATCATGCCAATTAAGGATGATTGCGGCACGCCATGGCCGTGGAGAATGGTCAGCATGGGGTCATGCGTGTTCAACCACGGTTTTAGCTCGCTCCCCAGCCTTTTGGCCTCATCTTCTCTTGCATGAAAATGATGAACACTTTCGGACGCTATTTCGCCCACCAAAACCACTATGGCAGGAACGCCCCAATACTCTGTCCCATTCGCGCAAATGCCAATGGCTGTTGTGCCCGCCCAGTGCGAAATCCCTGCAACAGACTTTAAAAGCGTCATTATGCTGCTGGCGTCCTGCACCAGCTCTTGCGTCATATACACAAACCCCACATTGGGGTTAAACCCATCCGTCTTGACGGACTCAAGCCCTTCAAGAATAGTTTTGCTGATGTCCCGCCAGTTTTCACCTGTGGCACTGACGCTGACAAAGCGAGAGGATGTGGTTACATTTTCCATACCCCACAGTATAAGCAATAATCCTTGTCCTTCAATCCATCATCGTGCAATCTCTGCTCTGGTACAGATTTTGAAATTATAGAAAGGCTTTGCCATGGGATTTCTCGTTTTTTTAGGGGTTATCGCCCTTATCGCATTTGCGCTGGTTGGTATTTACAACCGCCTTGTTGCGCTTCGCCAAAACCGCAACAACGCTTTTTCAGATATTGAAGTGCAGTTGAAGCAGCGATATGACCTTGTCCCGCAACTCGTTGAAACTGTCAAAGGCTATGCCGCCCACGAAAAAGGTGTCTTTGAAGCCGTGACCAATGCACGCGCAGGCATCGCCCAGTCCCATGGCACTGACCAGAGAATTGAAGCCGAGAAAAAACTTGGCGGAGCCTTGATGACTCTTTTTGCGGTGGCTGAAAATTACCCGCAGTTAAAAGCCGATGCCAATTTCCAGTCCTTGATGGCAGAGCTTTCAGACATTGAAAATAAAATTGCTGCATCGCGCCGCTTCTTTAATAACGCGACCTCTGAACTTAATACCGCTGTCGAACAATTCCCCGCCAATGTGATTGCGGGCAAATTCGGGTTTAAGGCAGAAACCTTTTATGAGGACACAGCGGTAGGGCGTGCAGAACTTGAAAAGGCACCAGCCGTAAAGTTTTAACATGGGCACGCAGGCAACAAAAGGTTTGCAAACCTCTATCTGGAACAACAACATAAAATCTATTGTGTTGTTGTCCTTATACCCTTTTATTCTTGCTGGCGTTATCTTTGGGGTGATTTGGGCCATTGGTTATTTTGGGACATATGGCGCGCCGCAAAACCCATCCCTTGCCTTAAACTTTGCCAGCAAAACACTCTATGAATACTGGCCTGCTATTTTGGGCGTTGTAGGCGTATGGTTTATCATCGCCTATTTTTTTCAAGGCAAAATGATTAGGGCTTTGTCACACTCACACCCCGTGACCAGAAAAGAAGAGCCAGAGCTTTACAACCTTGTAGAAAATATGTGCATTGCGAACGGCACATCCATGCCCCGCCTTGAAATTATCGAGAGCCGCGCCCGAAACGCCTTTGCCAGCGGCATAGATTCAAAAAGCTTTTCCATCACCGTGACAAGAGGGTTGTTGCAGTCTTTGTCCAGAGATGAGCTGGAGGGTGTACTGGCGCATGAGCTGACCCATATTTTAAACCGTGACGTCAGGTTGATGATGGTGTGCGTTATCTTCACAGGGATGTTCGGGTTTGCCGCGCAACTGCTGTGGAGCAATGTGCGTTACAACCTCTGGATTCCGCGTGACCGCAACAAATCATCAGGCGGGGGCCTTGTCATCTTGCTGGTGATACTGGCTATTTTGTGGGCGGGATATATGGCCACGCTTTTGGCACGCTTTGCCATTTCACGCAAAAGGGAATTTATGGCTGATGCAGGCGCTATCAAAATTACCAAAAACCCCGATGGTATGATGCGCGCCCTTATGCGGATTTCTGGCATGGCCGACATCCCAAAAGCGCCAGGGGATATAAAAACAATGTGCTTTGAAAACGCCATGCCCTTTATGGGGCTGTTTGCCACTCACCCGCCTATAGAAGCAAGAATACAGGCCATTGCGCAATATTCTGGTGTGCCCGTGCCAGACCTTGCCCTTAAAATCCGCGCGGCGGATGAGGATGTTTTTGCAAGGCCGCCTGAGCCAGGCTTGCGTGAAAACTGGACGACCCGAAACCGCTTTGCAAACCGCAGGCGCGGCGTAAACCCCTGGACATAAACGTTTTTTTGTAAGCAGAGCCGATTGTTTTCGATTGCGCTTTGAAATGCACAAAAAGAGCACTATATTTTTGCCTATAAGGGTTTGTTATGCCCTCACATTGACGAATATTTAGGAGAACAAGGCTTATGTCTGATAATTTTGGCTATCAACAACCATCCGTAACCAGAGGTTCAACGGCCGTTGATGCGGGGCTGAAAGCCCATATGCAAAGCGTTTACAATCGCATGACAGCGGGCGTGCTTATCACGGCCATCACCGCTTGGCTTGTGTCCAGCTCCCCTGTGCTTTTGAAACTTTTTATGGGCGGCCCACAAGCCTACATTGTTATGCTGGCCCCCATCGCTATTTTGTGGTTTGGCTTTCGCCCCGACAGAATGGCGCCAAGCCAGCTAAAACTTGCCTTTGGCGCGCTGGCTGTTGTTTATGGCATCAGTTTTTCCGTCATCTTCAAGGTATTTACAGGCGCCAGCATTGCACAGGCTTTCTTTATGGCCTCTGCCCTTTTTGCAGGACTTAGCATCTTTGGCTATGTCACAAAAAAGAACCTGGATGGGCTTGGCACTTTTGCCGTGATGGGCGTAATGGGTATTTTCATCCTCTCCCTTGGCACTTTGGTGGCTGGCATGTTCGGCGTGAACACAAGCATGATGCAGACCATCATCTCTGGTCTTGGTCTTCTGGCCTTTTCGGGTCTGACCGCGTGGCAGACACAAAGCACCAAAGAGATGTACCACCCTTCTCACGGAGATGATGCCAACTCCCGCATGGCGTGGGCGGCGGCCTTAAACCTGTATGTTAGCTTTATTGCCATGTTCCAGTACATCCTCCATTTTGTTGGAAACAGAAACTAGAAACACTTCACAACCTATAACTGTATGTTTTATAGACCCCGTACTAGACAAAAGTACGGGGTTTTTAACGAATTTTATATACATTTGTATTACTATTGAAAATGAGGGTGCAAAACGATAATTACAGCTATAAGTTGTATATGTCGTTCTATTCAGAGGGTTTGGGGGCCCATGAAATGCACAACCGCACTATTTTAATTGCCGAAGATACAAAAGAGTTGGCAGATCTTTACGCCCATATCTTGGAAAAAAACGGATATATGGTCACGCTGTGTGCGTCTGGAGCTGAGCTGCTGGAAACCATAAACACGGCCGCATTTTCCCCTGCCTTGCTGTTGCTTGATGTCCGCCTGCCAGATATGGACGGGCTGGATATTCTCTCCACACTCAAACAACGGCACTTTGACTCCCCCGTTATCATCATGACGGGGCACGCCTCTATAAATCTGGCTGTCACCGCCATGCAAAGCGGTGCGACAGATTTTCTGGTCAAACCTTTTTCCGACAGTCGTCTTATAGAGGGTGTAGAAAAAGCGCTTGCACTTGCGGGGCTGTCCAGCAAGGCCGTCCTCTCACAAGAACAGGCCACGATTGTCGATGGGACAGCGCATGAGCGTAATATTATTAAACCGCGCGCCCGCACAGGTTTTGGGTCTTTTGTGGGCACATCGCCTGTGATGCAGCAAATCTATGATGTAATTCAAAGCGCCGCAAAATCCAGCGCCACCGTCTTTATCACAGGGGAATCTGGCACGGGCAAAGAGCTGTGCGCAGAAGCCATACATAAGCTTTCGGACAGATCCTCAAAACCTTTTGTGGCCTTGAATTGTGCGGCCATTGGTCGCGATCTTTTAGAATCTGAATTGTTTGGGCATGTTAAAGGGGCTTTTACGGGCGTGATTTCTGACCATGATGGCGCCGTATCACAAGCGCATGGGGGCACGCTTTTCCTGGATGAAATCGCCGAGATGACGCCCGAAATGCAAACGAAGCTGTTGCGTTTTTTGCAAAATCTTTCTTTTCGAAAAGTAGGGGGAAGCAAAACAGAAACAGCCAATGTCCGCATTGTTTGTGCTACCAATAAAAACCCGATTGAAGAGATTAAGGCGGGGCGTATGCGACAGGATTTATACTACAGGCTTCATGTCATTCCTATCGAGATGCCTGCCTTGCGGATGCGAAGGTCAGACATCCTTGATTTGGCCGACTATTTCCTGAAGAGCTATGCGCGCGAGGAAAGAAAATCTTTTCGGCAGTTCACGCCAGAGGCCGAGGCCATTTTGCTTTCCCATCCATGGGAAGGGAATGTGCGGGAGTTACAAAATATTATACGCGGGATTGTTGTTATGCATGAGGGGGTCACCGTGAACATAACCATGCTGCCCGCGCACATATTAAGAAAACCCAGTTCGAACACTTCTGAAAACATAGGGCAAACTCAGCGGCCAAAAAGCACCATTGAGCCTTTATGGATGACTGAACGCCTGGCCATAGAAAGTGCTATCGCACTTTGCGCAGGCAATATTCCAAAGGCCGCCGCCCTTTTGGAGGTATCTCCCTCCACCATTTATCGCAAAAAGATGGGGTGGGAGCAATCGGGGCCACCCCCTTCCATATTTGGCGCAGAATAAGCAAAAACATATAAAAACCTTTCTTTCGGCCAAGCACTTTCAACATTATGGACAATGTTTTCAATGGCTTGACACGTGCCCGCTCCTATTCATAAGATGCCTCGTTATCTTAATGCCTACAGGAGAGAGAAATGTTAAACGAATTTAAAAACTTTATTGCGCGCGGAAACGTGTTCGACATGGCCGTTGGTATCATCATCGGCGCTGCCTTTACCACAATCGTAAACTCGCTGGTGGGTGATTTGATTATGCCTATCATTGGCGTCATCACAAGCGGTGTTGATTTTTCTGATTTGTTTGTCGCCCTTGATGGCAATAGCTATGCCAACCTAGAGGCAGCAAAGACTGCGGGTGCGCCAGTTATCACATACGGTGTGTTTATCAATGCGGTTATCAATTTCCTGATCGTGTCTTTTGTCATTTTCATGTTGGTAAAACAAGTGAACCGTTTGAAAAAAGAAGAAGCTGCCGCGCCATCTGAACCACCCGCAGATGTTAAACTTTTGTCTGAAATTCGTGATCTTTTAAAAAAATAGAGATTATACAAGCCCAATATAAAAACGACCCTTACAAAGGGTCGTTTTTTTGGGTAAAATTTCTAGAGTGCTTGAACCGTAGCATCCACCTGCACGTTGTCTGTCGACACGCTGTGATGGGATACCAGATCTTGAACATGAAGACCTTTTTGCCCTGTGAGAACGCCCACATCGTGCAATTTTCCAGCATCGTCTTTAACAAAAAACTCTGCATTCGCGCCTTTGTCTTTTAAGAAAACAAAGTCCTGAATGGCTTTGGTTGTGATGTCGATGTGTAAAGAATCTATAATATGCATGATATTAATGGTGTCTTTTCCAAGCTCGAAATCTCGAATTGTGAATTTATCACCATCACCATGATCCAGCACAAAGATGTCTTTTCCCTCTCCACCAGACAGCCAGTCACGGCCTTTTCCAGAGACAAGAATGTCGTCTCCTTTTCCGCCATACAATTTGTCTGACCCAGAGCCTGAAACCAGGATATCATGCCCCGACTCCCCATATAATTTATTATCTGTTTGTTTGAGCGCAACCAGAACATCATCTCCTTGCGTTGACTTATCAGACACCACCACGCTGGCCTCTTTTGAAGTTTCCGTTTTTGGTGTTTCTGCCGCAACTGGCGTTTCTTGTTTGGGAGTCTCCACTTCATGGCTTCCCTCTTTTGGCACCTCAACCTTGGGTGTTTCAACAGCATGGCCATCACCTTTGGGCACCTCAGGAGTCCCGCTAACAGGTGGCACGGTTTCAGGAGTTTCCGCTTTTGGCGTTTCCACTGGTGCAGGTGTCTCCGTAGCAGGCACTTCCGATGATGGAGGTGTTTCCGTAGCAGGTACTTCCGATGATGGAGGTGTTTCCACGGCAGGAGTTTCTGCCGAAGGAGGCGTCACTGACGTTGGTGGCTCCTCTGCAGATGGCGGTGTCTGTGGCACTTGCGACACTGGCGGAGGGGTCACGACAGGTGGTGGTGTTGGTACGGGCGTAGGTGTCGGGACGGGTGCAGGCGGCTGCGACACTGGAGGCGTAACAACAACGTTTGACAGGTCGAGCACCTGACCATAGCTGTAAGGGCTGCCGTGACCGCTTAATGCCGCACTTGAATTTGCCGCTATTAAAAGATCCTGAAGAGTTATTCCGTCCGAAGAGTCAAAGGATGAGAACAGGTTCATAAAATAATTTGACTTGCTTGGCGTGATACTTGTGATTGTATTATCATGAATGTTAATGCCCGCCATTTGGTTGATATAATCATCCACGGTTGTTTTTTGGCTATCATAGGCGGGGATTTTTCCGTTTAGCCAGTCTGCAAGAGGCGTGATGTTGTTGTATATCTCAACATTGACCGCAGGACGGTCTTTCCCGTTACCTGCCAATGTAAAGTTCGGGTTTACAATAAGCTGTCCTGTCACTGGATCAACCACTGTTGTAGGTGCGCCTCCCGAAACACTAATATTAGGCATGGTATTATTGGCCAGAGCATACTGGTTTGGTATCAGGGTGTTATCAAAAACCTTAGCGCCATCCACACCAGACAAGGCAATTCCATGCGTATGTCCGTTATAGATCAGGTTTCCTGAAATCTCAAAATTTTGAAGTGAGACTTGCGCAGGATCCTGGTTTGCATTCAATGCCAATCTACCAAAAATTGTTTGGGTATAGTCATCTTGCTGGAAGAAAATATTGTCTTTTACTACAAATCCATCAATACCAAAGCTTCCTCCGCTACCCCAGTATTGAATCATGTCTGCGTGGTCGCCAATAATTGTATTGGGCCCATACCATGGATGGAAGTTTTCAAAAAGGTTGCTTTCGATGACAGTATTAATTTGATCTGTCCCACGAATACCATCGGTACGAATATCGTGAATATGGTTTCCTGAAATTAATGTGTCTTGCGTATCATTCAAAGACACTCCGAACCGCAAATCATGCATATCGTTCCCGCTGATGGTAACTCCTTGAACATTGTTCAAGCTGATACCAGACCCCGTTGCATAGCCTATGATTTCTGCGTTCGGGTTCGTTACAGCATTCGGGTCTTGACCCGTTGTGCTTACAACACCTTGTATATTGTTATTTGAAATATTGATGTCGGAAGATTTGGTTAAATATAAAAGAGCGTTATAGGCATTGCTACTGCTCGATGTTACCGTGTGCAACTCAAAGGAAAGATTCTCAAATGTAAGATTTGATGAATTTTGTATTGTTGTCTTGTCCGCAAATACGGCAGGGTTATTGGCATCCAGAGAAGTGATTTTTACCTCACTTGCAAAGTTTAGGTTTTTAAACGTCATGGTGTCATATTGACCTGCGGCAAAGGCTACGACATCTCCTCCTTGCAACGAGCCTGCAAGGTTATAAAATTCCTGCTCTGATTGGACAACATATTGCATGATGCAGTGTTCCCTTTAAAAAATTGTTTGATGTTAAAAATTCTGGCGCTTTATTAAAGAAAGTTTCCGCCCCCCTGGTTTTCAGCTTCTCCCGTTTTCTCCCTAGAACAGCTAAAATTACCTAATATGTTAATTCTGCTATATTGCATTGCGTTATGTCAACTTAATCACGATAACCCGTTGTTTTAACATCATAATTTATTAATTATGCCAAATGTGAAAAATCGCAATTCTTGCAAAATCTTATCTAAACACTTGTTTTCCTCTTGAGTTTGTTCGCGGATTTCCCTACGTTCGCCTACCAGATTATTTCCTTCGTGGGGGTATAGCTCAGCTGGGAGAGCGCTTGCATGGCATGCAAGAGGTCGTCGGTTCGATCCCGATTACCTCCACCAAATTTTCCCAACAATAGGCTTTTGATATTTATGACGGGAGATGCGGCCCGCAACCCCTCAAAAACTGGTTAACGGGGGCAACATATTCCCTTGTTTTGCAATGCCAATGGCGTAATATATCCTTATATTTTAAGGATTATTGGTCTTATGAAAAAAATTTATATACTTATTTTTTCAGTTATGGTAATTACGTCGCTATCGTCTTGCGCCAACACTATGGATGGCGCGGGGCGAGATGTTTCAAACGCTGGGCAGTGGATGCAAGATACCTTTTAAGAAAGGCCCTCTTGTGCCTTCGCCCCTTTATAAAAAGGGATTGAAAATGGTACGTTTTATTTTTCTATGCATGGCGGTTGTGGCTTTGTCTTTTTTGAGCATTGGCGCGCAGTTTTTAATGGATGATATGAAGGATGAAGAGGCGGCCATCATCGCGCGCAACAATCCCCCTCAAGCGCAAGATGTCGTACCTGAAAATGCAATCGCGCAAGAAGACAGCTTTTCACCAGACAGTCTAAACCAGATAGAAACAGCCGCTGGAGGTTTTTCACAAGAAGACACTGGGTTTGGGGAAAGATTCACCGACATCGCACCAAAAGCCCTTGCTGATGACGCGCCGCAAACACTAGAGCCTGCCACAGCCTTTGAAGTGCCTGCAAATTAAACATTGCCCTTGCGGCTTTGCGGCCATTCATGCTCAATAGGGGCATGCTTAACTCATTTTTATTGCAGTCCGAAAAAGCCCAGACGCGTTTTTTTTATTTTTTTTGTATCTCGATGGTTTTATGCTTGGCGCTGCCGCGCTCCCTCTCCCTTGTCACCATTGTTTTTGGAATTCTTGCGCTACCGCTGATATGGCAGGGACTTCGAGCAAAAAAAATTGCTCCTAACATTGGCCTCTGCGCCCTTTTTTTATTTTTTACATACGCCCTGCTGTCATGTCTTTGGGCGCCTGATTTTATGTTTTCCTTCAAGAAGTGTTATAAAGCCTTGCTTTTGTTAGGATTCGGATTCGGATTCCTACACCTCTCATCTTATATTTTTGTGCCTGTAAAAGAATTTTCTAAAATGACATGGCTTCTTGTTGTGGCGCTTTTCCTCGCTATATGGTTCTTGTTTATAGAATATTTTTTCCACTACCCTATCTTGAAAGTTTTTTTACAAAAAGATGATGGATCGTTGCCCATAGGAATTGCCAACGAATTTTTGCTAAACAGAAACGCGGTTTATATATCGCTTTTTTCTTTGCCCGTTTCTTTGATGGTGCTAAAATCCGATATCGCTGGAATTGCTAAAAAATTTATTCTCGCATTGTTATTTCTGTCGCTCTTTGCCATGACAGCTGTGGCGCAGAGCCAGACATCTACAATAGTCTTGGTAACCATCCTTATATGCGCCCTCATTCCCGTATATAGACAAAGAGCACTAAAGCTTCTGGCCATTGCCTTTGCACTGCTTGTGCTTGTTGCGCCCATGCTTCCACCCTTGCTGTATAACGCGGCAATAAACTCAGAGCTTCTTCAAGACAGGTCTGGCTGGCTGGGAAAAGCCAGCGCCATTCAAAGGCTGGAGGTCTGGAATTTTATGGCGCAGGAAATTGCACAAAAGCCTTTGTTTGGCCATGGATTTGAAGCCACACGCTTTTTAAAATCTCCTGCAAAAATGCCCGTTTTGGGCACTGACAACATCATGCACCCCCATAATTTTGCTTTGCAATTATGGCTTGAGTTCGGCCTTGTCGGTGTGGTTTTGGCGTTGCTGGCGCTTTACCCGCTCTATCAGAAAATCATATCGCTGGGTATTTTTCCAAGACGTTATTACGCCACCCTTTGTATTTGTACTGCGGGGGTTTTAAGCGTTGGTTACGGCCTCTGGCAGGCTTGGCAAATCGGCATGATCTTCGTGTTGGCGGCCATCAGCATAATCGCCACCAACACAGATGCTTCAAGAAATGAAAAGATCAGCTCTTCCTAGAATCTCTTGCTGACATTCAAGTAGAACTTGGGATCATTATCGTTGTCGGTTGACGGCTCCCGCGTCAATGGGAATGCTACGGCAAAGCCAGCATCAAACTCTTGCGGCAAATCAAACCGCAAGCCCGCACCAACAGACGCAAGGGAGTCAATTTTTTGTGAACTGGTCGTTGCATCCTCATTCCAGACGCGGCCAATATCATAAAAACCAAACAGCTGGTAAGATTCTACAAATGACTTATCAATGGCCACTGGCTCTTTCCATTGCAGCTCAACCTTACCCGACACACCATGATCACCTGAAATTTCAGATGGGTCATAGCCGCGCCCAGAATTGATTCCGCCAACCGAAAACTCTTCAGAAGACAGTAGGGCGTTGCTCGCCCATTGTCCGCGTCCAGCAAGCAACAGATTTACGCTGCCCGTAATGCGTTGCAGGCGTTGTATCTCCAGCTCAAGCTTGCTGAATTGTGGGTCGCCTTCAGAGCGGGTCATGTTGGCATCACCCTCCTCGCTCGCCCCAAAAATATTCATGCCCTTGGATGCTTCCAGATCAATCGTGTTAGCGCCCGCTGTGATAAACGTATCAACAAACTCGTACCGCGTCCCTAGACGCAAAACGCTTAAATGATCACGGCGTGTGTCTTCTATGTTGTTAGAGCTTTTGACGTTGCGCCAGTCAAAGTTCAAGCGACCATAAAGATTTTGGGCGCGGGAACGAATGAAGGGGTGTGTAACACCAACATTCAAAAGATATGAACGTCCTTTGACATCAAATTGTTTCAAATCAAACCCAGGGTCTGTGTCCGTCACATTGCCTGTGATGTGGGCTTTCGTGCCATAGGAGCCAATGGGTTGCTCATATCCCAAAGAACCGTAGGCCAGCTCATACCAGCTATCAGGCGCGACAACAACTTGGCCAGATATGGCTTCGTTGTGCCCCATAAAAGAGTTGAGTGTGGCCGCCGCGCCTAATTGTACATCACCCAGATAGCGGCTTCCGAAATTGTCTACAGACAAAAGGGCGTCGATAGGGTCGTAATCAACAATGATGTCCATATCAGCAGCACCGGCCGTTGTTTGTGATGGACTAAGGACAGACCGCGCGGTAACGCCAGGCAAGTCGTTGATGATAAGAAGCTGGCGTTCCAGATCTTTTACATTCAAAGGCCCGCCATGGCTTATTTGTGCGGCATAGGTTTGAATGTTGTTCATATCTATGGGGGCGTTCTCATCGGCTTTGCGCACATTGATGTTCTGGACAAAACCTTCCACCACCTGAAGCTTTGCCGTGCCGCCTGAAATCTCTTGAGGGGGGACAACAACTTGCGTCAGCACATACCCATCATTGCGGTATTTTAAGGTAACATCATTGGCGATGGCGTACAGGTCTGCCAGGCTGATAGTCTGGCCGATCTTGTCCGCATATATTTTTTCAAGCGCGGCGTCATCATAAACGCTTGTACCGCTGAACGAAATATTGCTGAGTTGAAACTTTACCTTGTCTGCGCCGGCGGGAGCTGCTTGCGATTTTGCACCACCCACGCGAATGTCTGGGGCAACCTGTTGTGTTATTTCTGGTGAGCTCAGGCGCTCGGCTGCCTTTGACGGATCAGCAATACCTGTGGCATCCCCTACTTGCGCCCAAACACTATGAGTGCCCATAGCAAGAAGCGATAGTGCCGAAATTGTGGCAATCCCAAGACAATGACTAAGATAACGGCGACCGATGGCTTTCATAGAAATGCCCCTTAAAAATAAATTGTTAATAATTGGACTAGTAATACAGAAGAAACAAAAAAACAAGGCTTTGCCCGTTATTTTCAAATTCAAAATACGTGATTTTTACCGCTACCGCAATGACTTAAACCTCTCATGCAAATTAGTGTTTTCTTATTTACGTTAAAAATGGCGGACTTCCCATATATATTAGTTAATACTTAATGAAAGCACTCTTATAAAAGGTTAACAATTTCTTAAAAACTGTTGTTTTCATGTCTAAAAAGTGTCATGGATACCAACATCAATTTCTAAAAAAGCCCGCCCAAACCGTTTTTCGGTCGAAGCGGCATAGTTTTTACAAAAATATTTACATATGGAGAGAACCATGAAACGCGCGAATGACACAGTTGCAAATAATTTTGGCCTCGTTGGAAAAGCCATGCGCAAATATCTTGCGACATCGGCTCTGACGGCAGCAGGTCTTGCGGCCATGGCCTCCCCCTCCTTCGCAGATAACTGGACGGACCACGTAGCCACTGAAGGCGCGATTGGTATCGACACCTCTATCGCCAACACAACAAACATTACGCAATTCTCTGATTTTGCAAAAGTGCGCGGCGATGGGGACATCAACGCAGGCCACACTGTAAACCTTAAACAGAACTCTGGCTCTTCGCGCTACGTTTTGTTTGATACAGAAAATGACCCTACCCAAATTCTTGGAAACCTGAATGCTAACGGACAGGTTTATATCTTTGACCAGAACGGTGTTATTTTCGGGGCTGGCTCACAGGTCAATGTTGGCTCTATTGTTGCCTCTTCTGGAATAGTGGACGAAGCCACCTTGTCTGGCAACCAGCTGAAGCTGGATAATGTTGGCGCAGGCGGGAATATTGTACTGAACGGTTCTATCAGTGTATCTGATGCTGGCGTTGCCGCCTTTGTTGCGCCTTCTGTCAAAAATTCTGGCGTTATCAATGCAAAAATGGGCAATGTTGTTCTGGCCTCTGGCAATACCGTAACACTTGATATGTATGGCGATGGCCTTGTCGAAGTGGCTGTCAGCGGTGAGCTTGAAAATGCCCTTATAGAGAACAAAGGCACTATCAAAGCCGAAGGCGGAAATGTTACTCTTACAGCGTCCGCAGCCAAAGATGTGGTTGATAATGTCATTAATATGGATGGCGTTGTCGATGTGTCTTCCGTGTCTGTAAAAGGCGGGAAAATTATTTTGGGCGGCGGCAAACACGGCACTGTAAAAGTGTCTGGCAAGCTTGACGCCTCTGGTAAAAATGGCGGCGGGAAAATAGACGTTACTGGTGACAACATTCATGTTGCGGACACAGCCGAACTGGCCGCCGATGCTTTTGGCACAGGCAATGGCGGCGATGTTAGCGTGATTGCACAAAACCACACTGATTTCCGCGGCTCTATCCTTGCACGCGGTGGCGAGTTTGGCGGTAATGGCGGTAACGCTGAAGTTTCTGGGTACGGCATTCTCGGCTATTCGGGCTTTGCAGATTTAAGTGCCGTGAACGGGACATTTGGCCAGCTTTTGCTAGACCCTACCTTCGCGGTAATCCATAGCGGCATTATCAATAACCCTCTGGGCTTTAGCTATATTTTAAGCGCGCAAGCCCTGGCCAATTCCATGAAAACAGCCAATGTCGTTGTACAGGCTGACAATTATATTGATGTTGGCACAAAGGCAGGCGCTTACAACACAGGAAATGTGCTGGTTGACCTTGCTTTAAACACCCTTGTGGGCACAGGCGATATTGATCTGAGCACATGGAAAAAAACAGTTTTCACGCCTTTCCCTGCGTGTCTTTTCGGATGCACAACAACAGGCACAACAGCAGGCTCCATCACGTTTGACACGGCCACATTGAACTTCAACAAAAACCTGAAAATGGGCGATGGTAACATAGCTGTTGATGCGGATGTTGTGAACCTTAATGGCCTTCTAAACGATAAGACAAACACACTTTTGGGTGATGCCCGTATTTCCAGCAACGCTGGCATTGTAAATGTTTTGTCCAACGCTGGTAAAATCCAGCAAGGTATCTGGCTGTCTAAAGACTCAGGCGGCGGTACTGTCAATGTTGGCTCTGGCACATATAATGAGTCCATCACTGTAGACCGCTTTGTTAAACTCTATGGTGCCAATGCGGGCATTGATCCCAACACAGGCGCACGTGTTGCGGAAACGATTGTTGACCCCAACTCACCAGGATTCCTTGTGACGGCCAGCAACACTGTGATCGACGGATTTACCATCACATCTGCCGATGATGGTATTCTTGTAAACGGTACATACAACGTTACGTTGAAAAACAACATCATCCACGATGTTCTCGAAAGCGGTATTGAACTTTCAGCCGCAACGGGCACAAAAATTCTAAACAACCGCATAGACAACACGGGCGATAGCGCCATCAAATCCACAGGCGTTGCGGGCGTTGGCGGCGATATACTGGTTGATAACAACTATATTGGCCAAAATGTAGGCAGCGTGATTAAAGGCAATGGCGTGTTTTTGGGGAGCCAATGGGGCGGCACCGTAAAGCGCAACAGAATTTCCAACGCCACGCAAATCATAACCGAAGATAAGGCCAGTGGCGTCTATCTGAGCGGCACAACGGGAACAACCGTAGGCGGCGCTTTGGCGACGGACGGAAATATCATAGACAACTCCGACTGGGACGGCATAAAAATTAAAGGCGGTGCGAACAACACAGCGCGCAACAACACTATTTCCAATTCCACGCGCGTTGGCATTTACTCTGAGGCTTCAAACAACCTAAAAGTTTGGGACAACACTATAACCAACTCAAATATTATGGGCGGCGTGGGTGTCTTGGGTGGCCAGACAATATCCATCCTTCGCAACACTATCTCCAACTCCCCCACATCGACGTCTGAATCAGGCATTGAGGTCACCAAGGTGACTGGCGGGGACAACCGTATTGCCAACAACTACGTCAGCAGCATCAACGGCTACGGAATCAACGTCAACAAAACAAAGAATATCAAAGTGACTGGCAACCATGTCTGGGACACAAATAACGATGGTATTACGCTTGTGGACGACAAAGGCACCATCGCCGTGAATGAAAACACTGTTGGCAAAGCAGATGGTTCCAGCAAGATTGAAGGAAACGGCATCTCTCTTGTCCGCATATACTCAGGCAATGTTTTGAGAAACAATGTTTATCATACCCATACAACAAACTACACCCCGCCAAATGGTAACGGTATCCTTTTGAAGGACAGCGCCAACATTAATGTCGGAACGCTCGGGAACGGTAACTACATCCGCAATGCAAACTGGGATGGCATAAAAGTTGATGGCGGCTGGAACAACAAGGTTGTTGGCAACGATATTGCGGATTCTACGCGCGTGGGCGTTTACGGCACGGGCGGAACTGACCTTTACATAGGTGATAACCTTGTCCGCAACTCACACCTTTCTGGCATTGGTTATGAGTACGGCAAGAACATCACCATAAACCACAATGATATTGCCACAACAGACACAGACGGCGATGGCGTGTACGTAAACTCTGCCAACGGCAACATCCGTATTACAAACAACACAATTGATGACAGCGCGGATGATGGTATCGAGGTTGTAGATTCAGCCGCCTATACCTATATAGCAGGCAATACCATCACAAACTCTGGCTTCTCAGAGCCTGATGCGTTTGGCGGTGATGGCATCCATGTCCGCAATGTTGTGAAAAACTTCAGCATAGCCCCGAATGTGCTTTCAGGGGATGCGGGCAATGGCGAATACAACATTGTCGTTTATAACAACAGCGTGACCAACAGTGCAGACGACGGCATTGAGGTTTTAGGCCCTGCCTCTGAAATTCTGACGCTTTCAAGAATTTCCTTCAAGGGAGGAACAGGGCGCGTTCTAGTTCAGGACAACACAGTTCTGAACTCTGGATATGGCTTTGATTATGGCTTTGGTGACGATGCTGGCAACGGCGCGGATGGCATTCATGTTGCCAATATCTATGACTACAGCTACGCAGAAGTAGGGGAAGCGGAAGAAGGCTTCTATGGCTATGCGGTTGATGTTCTTCATAACAATGTCACAAACTCTGGCGATGATGGCATTGAAGTTGTAGACTCTTCCTCCACGCTGATTGACGATAACACCGTCACAAATTCTGGCCTTGTGTACATTGACAGCGAAGATGATGAAGTTTTTGCCAAGATATCTGAAGGCGGCGACACAGGTGACTATCTGTTCGGAGCTGATGGTATTCATGTAAGAAATGTTTGGAGTGTTTACAATGAACCATCATATGTAACAAAAATTTCCGGCGGCTCCTATGAAGGCGGGTTCACACCTTATTCTGTCGTGGTACGCCGTAATAATGTTTCAAACTCGGTGGATGACGGCATACAAGTCCTCTTTTCAGGTGACACATTGATAGACAGCAACGTTGTTCAAAATTCTGGCTCTGATGCCTACCCTCGTCTGTTCGGCGGTGATGGCATCAATGTGGTGGCTGGTATTAACCCATTTGAAGATAACTACTACTATTACGAGGGTTATTATCCTTACATAGAAGAAGTGAATGTTACGGTTTCTAACAATGAGGTATCCAACTCCCTGGATGATGGTATTGAAGTCGTTGGGTCAAACAATGTATTGATAGACACGAACGATGTCAGCGATAGCGGTGATGATGGGATCAATATTCTTGGTTTTGCTGGCTATTATGGGGACGAATATGAAATGGTTTCAGAAAAATCTCTTGCCTACATTCCTTATTATGACTGGCCTTACTTTGAAGCCCGCGTTGTAAACAACACAGTGATAGACTCTGGCAATGATGGTATTGAATCCCGTGGGTTTGATGACCTGACGGTGCTGTCTAATGATGTCACCAATTCTTTGGCGAACGGTCTGTATGTCTCTGGGTTTAACAATGGTTACAGCTACGTTGCAGACAACACTTTTACAGACAATGACATTGGAGCACAGTTTGAAAGCGGTGTGGTTGACTTAACAGGGGAAAGCAACACCTTTAATGGCGGACGCGTAGGCCTTCGTTTTGCGCCTTACGCTTTTGGCGGTGGTGAAGAGCCTGTTGACATGATGGTGGCCTTCTCGCTTCCATCTTCTATCTATGATTACCTGTTCCCCTATCCATTTATGACACCATCTTCAGGCTTCGCGCCTTTGAGTCTGGTGGATGATGATGGTGGACCAAACTCTCCGTCCTTCCCTGTTGTCCCGCCCACAAACTACGGCGGCACTATCGGGGCGCAAATCTTTAATGGTCAAAGCCAGTACTATGTTGAACTGGACAATGGCGCGTTCTTTGAACCTGGTACACCAACATGGCTGAATGGTCTGAACTCCATTTATGATGGTATTCTCCCGACATCCTTTGCGGGCAATGAATTGCCACAAACAGTCTATGACAACATAGAATCAAAAATCTTCCACTTTGTTGACCGTGGAGATTTGGGCTTGTTCTTCTTTGGATTGCGCTCACCTGATGTTGTCGACATCAATGAAAACCTTATTTTCAACCAGTTTAATACTTTCAATGGTGACATTACTGGCCTGAATGTCCGTATTCTTGGCTTGCCAAACATTCCAGGCGGCGGCGCACCGGTACAAAACTTTAACAACATCAACACCTTTGCTGGTGGTGATGGAAACACCCCAGGCAACCTGAATGATATTCAAACAGCGGCAGGCGGTGATGGAAACCAAGGTGCGGGTGGTAACGGTAACAACTTGAACAATATTGACACGCAGGCGGGTGGAAACTCTGAACGATGCTGGTCAAGCGCAGCCAATGCTGCAGGCGGCGGACAAGCTGTCAGTGTTGTTTACAGTGGTTCGATTGACGACAATCTGGCACAAGCAGAAGCTTGCGCAGGCACAATCTAAACTTCCTTAAAAATTTAAACAAACCCTCGCAAATGCGGGGGTTTTTTTATGTTTGTCACCAGTGTGTGGAAAGGTTTTATAAGCTGTGTTATACTTTAAGAGCATCAATCAACGAAAAAAAATTATAAATCATGACAAAACAAACAGCCCTTTTAGAAATCCGCGAAGCCCGCTCTGATGCAGACTATCATGCCGCCTATCCCGTTATTCGCCAGCTTTTCCCGCAGCTGGATATGCAAACCTATGCAAGGCGCGTTTTTGTCGCGCGCGCCACGGGCTACCGCATGTTTGTCGGGACGGTTGATGGCCAGTTTGTGGGCGTTATTGGCGTGATAGCCAACCATAACCTGCATGATGGCTTCGTAACATATATTGAACATGTCGTGGTAGATAAAAAATTCCGTGGCCATGGGTATGGATCACAACTGATTAAATTTGCTGAAGACCGTGCGCGGGCAGAAGGCTGCTATCTTATCGAGCTTGATACAGACATTGGCGCCGAACGCGCCGCAAAGCTGTATGAGAATTCAGGCTACCAAAAATCGGGCGACTATTATTTTAAACAACTACGCGAAGAAAATATGGACGGGGAATAAGAGCCTCTCGCTCCTTACAGATTTTTTGGTACCAAGAAATAATATCCGCCACGCGCTTTCATAGGCCCTGCCATCTTTTCTGCCTCTACACCAGACCCCCAAAAGAAATCACCCCGCACCGCGCCACGAATGGCGCCGCCTGTGTCCTGCGCCATCACAAGTCGGCGGATGGGAGTGTTGGCGCTGTCATTATAAGCAATGTCCAGATAGACAGGCAGACCGTAGGGAATTTTTGAGGAATCAACCGCCAAGGATCTTTGCGGTGTCAGTGTTATTCCTTCCGCACCAACCGCTCCATTTTGTTGGCCTGTACCATCATCCTTTTTTTCTTCAAAGAAAACGTAAGAGGAGTTTGTGTTCATCAACTCATCCGCCTTGTCAGGGTTTTCCAACATCCACGTGCGGATAGACTCCATAGACACATCTTCTTTTTTATAGATGCCGCGTTTTACAAGCTCACGCCCGATGGCATTGTATGGGTGTCCATTCTGCCCCGCATATCCCACACGCATAATACCGCCCTCTGCCAAATGCACTATGCCAGAGCCTTGCACCTGCACAAAAAACGCATCTTCCTTGCTGTTTAACCAGACAATGGGTTTAAAGTTTTCTGGTGAAAGTTTGCCCGTCACAATGGCCGCGCGGTTTTCATAGGGCTTTAGCTTGCCGCCCAGCACACGCCCCGCAATTCTTTGGCCTTTAAGCTCTTCACGAAACTCTCCTAAATCCACCATCACCAAATCATCAGGGCGGCCAAGAAGCGGGTGCTGGTATGCGCCGCCGCGGGTACGTGATCCTTGCAAGGTAGATTCATAATACCCTGTGAAAAGCCCTTGCGTATCTCCTGCCGCACTGGCCTGCATCACTTTAAAATTGCGCTCCATAAATGCGCGGGTAGATTGCGGCGATCTTGCACTTATTATCATGGCTTCTTTACAGGCAGACTGCCAATCACCATAGGCGCCAAAAGCCGCGTTGGAAGAAAAAGGGGCGGCAGCGTCTTTCTTTAAAATACGAGCACAGCTTTTTAGATAAGCCTCCATAAACCCGTCCATGGAGTCTTCTTCCCATCCTTTTAAAGAGGAAAAGGGGGCAGGTTTTAAAACAAGGGGTGTGGTGTCATCCACTGGTTTTTGCGGAACACCTGCGCAAGACGACAGCAATAGCAAAGACAATAATGCAAAAAGAGGTATAAATTTTTTCAAAGGGATGCTCCTTAGGATATAAAAATGCCATATCCCTTATCGCACGCTGGGGCTTTTTTGAAAAGACTTTGAGCTAAAGCGTTTCGGGGACAGAATTAAACTCTTCTTTCACATCGCCATCACGGGTTTCAGCCACAAACCACCTTGGATCGCGTGATTTAAGCGGCTTGGCAAAAACCCAGATATCGTTCATTTCAGTCACGCGGTCAGGGTTGCCTGATATAACTTCGCCACCCTTGTTTTTTACTACGCAGGTTTCATCTGCGATAAAACGAATGGTAACAAAGGCTTTTTTGCCGTCTTGCCGTGCGGCCATAATTTCGGCGCGGCGAATGGCATGGATTTCTGTGACCATGCTCTCCCCTGCCTTTTCGCGCGCCACTAACGCGCCATCAAAAGCCGCATAAACCTGTGGCTCAACAAGGTCCTTTAAAGTTTCGCGATCGCCCGCGCCAAAAGCTTCGACAACAATGGCAAACGCGTCTTGCGCATTTTGTGAAAACTTCGCGACATCAAACCCCTCTTCCACTCTCGCAAGGTCGTCCAGCGCATTCTGCGTTGTTTTGTCCGCGATAAATACATTTTTTGGCAAGGCTGGTTTTGCTTGCTCTAGCCCCAGCTCACCCACAATATCATCCAAGGCCTTATCAGTGGTCTTTTTGTCCATAGAAGGCATGGTCGTAAAGGGGTTGGGACGCTCACGCTCTTGACCATGGCGGGTGCCTAAAATGCTGCGCAACCAGTAAACAAGGCCAGCGGCTATAAGGGCGTATAAAATCAATTCCGTCTGCAAAACAATAATCCTGATAATTTTGTTACTGAGTATCGTGTCTTCCTTTCAGACCTTAGCACAAAGACTGCCTGAAAAAAGCCAAAAAGAAGTTCTTTTAAAGTGACGCTCTTTCATGGCAAAACAAGGGCGGAAAAGGAGTTTTTGTCCCTATGGGCCTTATCGCACGTTTTTTCGTTATTTTATTTTTTGCGGAAATGGTGACGCTCGCTTTTTTCATCAGCAAATTCGGGTTTTTGGCTGTGTTTTTGCTCTGCGCGCTTTCCGCGCTGGTGGGTGGATATATGGTGCGGCAGGGCGGGCTGGCGACGCTCCTCTCCTTTGCGGCGCGCCCCACGGCAAACCAGCCACCTTTGTTTGAAGGCGTGTTTGTCCTTATCTCTGGGCTTTTATTTATGTTTCCAGGCTTTTTAAGTGATTTTCTGGCGTTGCTTTTATTACTGCCAACCGCGCAAACCTATCTTGCCCGTCGCCTTGGCCCCCAAAACACACCATCACCAGACAGCCCCTTTCGCGCCCCACCCCAAGAGGGTGTTATAGAGGGCGAGTTTGTCGTCGTGGAAGAAAGTGTGGAGGCCCTGGAGGCTCCTGAAAAGCCCTAGAATCCCTCGACATCAGGGTTTTTTATGTGCTACGACTGCCCCTAGACTTGAAATATAAGGATCTGATAATGAGCGATGATTCCGTAAAGATGGCCGTAAACGCCGACATAAAGCCAACCCCCATTCAGGTGCT
>CAUJHK010000167.1 GCA_963204715.1 Pseudomonadota bacterium
CTGGGGGATTCGCAGGATATTTCTCAAATTACAGGGGATGTGGGGTTGACCATGGATTCCATGGAAGTGCAGGAAATGGCCTCGCGCTATGGTGCGGACGATGTTGCCATTTTAATGGCGGGCGCTGTGCCCACCCAGTCAGTGCAAGGGGCGCTTACTATCAACCTCTACAAAAACGGCTTCGATGGGCCTGCCTTTGTTAAAAAGATTGTTGTTACGCAATTGCCAGATGAAACAGTGGATGCCTTATACACGCGCGCCGCGCTTCAAATAAAAGCAATGCTTCGCAAGGAATGGAAGGCAGATGTTGCCTACACCGCACCCATACAAAACAATGTTGCCACCACCGTTAAAACAACCGCCATGGTGCCCATGACACGCCCTGCTTTGGGACCATCCAGCACCTATATGGCTGTGGCAAAATTTTCTTCGGTGCAGGACTGGGTGCGCTTAAAAAACACGCTGGACAAAATTTATGGCATGCAAGCCGTGATGGTAAAGGGCTTAAAGCCGCGTGAAGCTGCGGTTGATTTGCGCTTTGCGGGCGATGGCCGCGCGCTGGCCCTGGCCCTGCAAAACGCGGGCGTTGCCATGCGTGGCGGGGCAGGCGGTGTGCCATTTGAAATATATATGACATCGCCTCATGCGGCGGGTTATGCACAGTAAGCAAAACAGGGGATGATTTATATGAGCACCAAATGGCATGTCATATTCTGGGGCGCCCTTGTGGGTGTGTTTGTCGCTGTTTTGTGGGCGTTTGGTGACCTTCTGGCGCCTTTTATTCTGGGACTTATCATTGCATATCTTTTCAATCCTGTTATGCGGCGCTTATCACATAAAAAAATACCGCGTGGCATCTCCGCTCTTTTCATCCTTGGGACATTTATTCTTTTTATCGCGGGGTTGGTGGTGGCCTTTGGCCCTGGGGCATTGCACCAGACGCAAGCACTCATAGAAAATGCGCCAAAATTTCTTGATAAGTTTATGGACTACAGCAAGCCTTACTTAAGCTGGTTTAAGAAAAACACGGGGCAAGACCCTATTGAGCATATCAATGGCCTCATAAACCCCGCACCAAGCCCTCAAAGCGCTGAGGCGACAGGTGGCGGCCTTATGGGCGGTATTGCCATGGGCGGACGTATGGTTGTCAATTTGGTGACGATGGTAGTGCTTACACCAATCGTTGCTTTCTTTATGCTAAAAGAATGGCCCAATGTCGTGAAGTGGGTTGAAGATTTATACCCAAGACAATATGAGCATTTAATCCGCGGGCTGCTTCGCAAAATTGATAAAAAGGTTTCAGGGTTTATTCGCGGGCAAATTACTGTCGCGTTTTTTCTTGGCGTTTTTTATTCTATCGCGCTTGCAATAGCAGACTTAAACTATGGATTTCTCATAGGGCTTGGTGCGGGAATTTTTTCTGTTGTGCCACTGGTTGGCTCCACGCTGGGTCTTGCTGTTGGGATAAGTGTCGCATGGTTTCAAACAGGGGATATGCACTATGTCCTTACCATTGCCGCAATCTTTGCTTTTGGACAATTCATTGAGGGTAATATTTTAACACCCAAAATTGTTGGAAATTCTGTTGGGCTTCACCCGCTATGGATTATGTTTGCTATTTTGGTCGGTGGCGGTCTTTTTGGCATTACTGGGATGATGGTGGCTGTGCCAATGGCCGCTGTGATAAGTGTTTTGGGGGAATTTGCACTGGACAAATACAAAACCAGCACGCTTTACAAAGTCCCTGAATCTGCCCCGCCTGAAAGCACCATCATACTGGAGGACACACCGCTTGACTGAAGGCTCAGCCAAAAACTTCCAAATCCCTTTTGACCTTGGGCATCGTAACGCGTTGGGGCGCGAAGACTTTTTGATTGCGCCCTCCAATCAGGACGCGGTTGCGTGGATTGATTTATGGCCTGAATGGCCCGCCCCAACCCTTATATTATACGGGCCAAAATCATCAGGCAAAACACACCTTGCGGCCGTGTGGGGGGAAAAGTCTGGTGCGGCGTGCGTTAAACCTGAAAAATTAAATGATGAAACCATTCGTGATATTGCCGCAAAAGCCCGCCATGTTGTGCTTGAAGATGCGGACACGCTCATAGGCAATGTTGAAAGTGAAAAGGGACTGTTCCATCTTTATAATCTTTTTAAAGAAGAAGGACGTTCCGTTTTAATCACATTGCAAGAACCGCCTGTGCGTCGAACCTTCGCGCTGCCTGATCTGGCCTCGCGCCTGCGCGCAGCGCCCAGTGTTGCCATTCGCGAACCCGATGATGTTTTGCTATCAGCCGTTCTGGTAAAATTGTTCAATGACCGTCAATTGCGCGTTGGCGCGGATGTGATTAAATACATTCTGGCGCATATGGAACGCTCCTTTGAAGCCGCAGGGCGCGTTGTGGACATGGCGGACAAAAAAGCACTTGCAGACAAAAAGCCTGTTACGCTGCCTATGCTAAGGGATATTTTAAACAATTAACGTCTTATGCAGACGCTCTTTTTTCATCATCATGTTTTGTTTATACAGTTCATGATATCGCAATAAAGATGATAGGATTGAAGCTCGACCTCGGATGTCAAAGGGTAGGTTGTGCGGCCCAAAAAATCCTTCAGGCGTATGTTGTCTTTTTCGCGGCAAATGCCTTTTTGTATTTCTTCTACAACAACCGCTTCGCCTGTTTCGTTGATCATGCAGTGGACAGAGCCCAAAGGAATGGAAATGTCATGTCCCTTTTCAACCTGTATCTTTTTTCCATCCAGAATAACCGTCAAACGGCCTTCCATGACAAACCATTGTTCGGCTCTTGCGCGGTGTCGTTGAAGCGAAAGCATGGAATAGGGGTTGATAGTAATCCGCTTCAGGCAAAACTCGGTTTGCCCTTCCATCCATACTTTTAAAACCTGGTTTTTGCCCCAGGGGGATGAAACCTCCTGTCCCGCCATGTAGGTTTGATGGTCGGACAAAATATCATAGGCATCAACAGCCGCTATTTCACGCAAGTTGTCGGGGCTTTCAAAGTCGTAATGCGGGTTGAGGGATGCGTTGTATGGGGTCTTCATGCCCAAGCATTACTACTTTTTTTGCCATGTGGGCAATCACAAACCCGCTCATTTATT
>CAUJHK010000168.1 GCA_963204715.1 Pseudomonadota bacterium
TGATACATCGGTGTCTGGAGATGACGAACGGTTTGAGAGGCTTGAATCAGCCGTGCAAAGGCTGCGTGATGATTTTGATGCGGTAAGCCCTGCCATCAACAGGCTGGTGGCGATTGAGCGTGAAATACAAGGGCTGGTCGATCAGCTTCAGGTGCTGGTGCAGCAAGATAATTCTGCATCAACACAAAATGTTCCGCCTGTTCCCGAATCGTTGGTTGATGACAACCAATCTGAAGGCTTGGTGGATAGCGCACAACCTGTGCCAGACCCGCTTCCGCCTATGCCTTTGGCAAATGCGCCCGCAACAACAACGCCCGCAACAACAACGCCCGAAACCCAGCCCCTACAGGCGCAAGAAGCCCCAGCCCCCGCCGCGCCTGAAAGCGCGCCTGCTCCAAAAACCACTTACGCAAATCAGGCAAACTTGTCCTTGGCGCGTGCGGCAGATCATGCAGGAAAAACAAGGCTTGTATTTGAAATAGACAAGTCCTTGCCCTATAAGGCTGAGATCAATGGGCAGAATTATCTTATCCTGACCTTTAACAATGCGTCCTTGAACAAGGACTTCACTGACAGGCTTGGCGCATCTTCTCTTGTCGCGGGCGCGGCCACTGTGGAAGAAGACTCAAGCGGGTATGTTGTCATCGTGCCATTAAAACGCGCTTCAAAAATACTCTCCCAAGGCGTGCTAAAGCCTGACGCGCAAAGCAAAACATACCGCGTCTATCTAGACCTCGCGCTTTAAAATTTATTGATTGTAAATTTCATCAATTTTTTTGCGCATCGCATCACTCGTCCAGTCAACATCAGCGCCGACAATTTTGTCCGTGATATAATGTTTGGGGCTTACGATAAAAGTTTCAGGGTACTTTTGTGTTCCGAATAAGTCCATGGATATGTCCTTGGTCTTGTCCCAGCCTATAAAGACATTGTTTGCCTTTTCTTCATCCCCGTATTTTTTCAAAAAACGGATAATGTCTTCTTTGTTTTCATCCACCGATAAAAAAATGAAAATGCTTTTGTCTTTTTTGTCTTTGGCAAGCTCAACCATCTGTGGGAATTCTTTGACGCATGGCGTGCACCATGTCGCCCAGATATTTAAAACAATAACTTTATCCTGAATATCATAAAGTGTGTGCTTGTTGCCATTCAAGTCCAGCCATGTAAAATCAGGCGCCAACATCAGGTCATGTTCGGTATCTTGCGGCGGTATAACGGGGCGAACGGCGCGCGGCGCGCTTCCGTCATTCATAATGGTATAGCCGATGCCTAAAACCAGAACCACCAACAGCAAGGAAATATTTTTTATCATGCGCGACTCTCGTTTCTTTGTCGGCCCATATAACCCAGCGCACCAATTAAAAGCATCTCAAGCGCAATAAACCCTGCCAGTGAATAAGCCATGCCAGAGATAAAACCATAAGAGTGCAGGCCGACATTCAGCAAGTTCACGCCAAACCATGCCAGTGATACAACAATCGACAAAGCGGCCAAAGCCATCATAACCTGCAGGCGGTTTATCATCCCGCTAATCTGTCCATGCAGAATCCAGATAATCCAAAGCACAATCAGCAAGGCGCCGTTCTCTTTGGGATCCCACCCCCAAAACCGCCCCCATGACTGGTCGGCCCAGATACCGCCCAAAATAGTACCGACAGCCGTAAACAAAAGCGAAAGCAGCGTAAAGGTTTGTATCGGTTTTTTTAAGGTTTCGGGGTTCGCATTTTTAAAATATTTCCAAAGCCACAGATGTGCCAAAACAGATACAACAAGGCACCAGGCATATCCCATGGTGATGCACAAAACATGGGTCGCCAGCCAGAAATTGGTGTTGAGGACAGCCGTCAAAACTTTAAGCGTATCGCCATCGGCAAGGCTGGAGGCTATAAACAAAAGCAATGTGCCCGCCAAAGACCCTGCCATAAGGCCAAAGCCATCACGCTTTTTATATTCCATGGCGGCACATCCCATGGCGCAGACCAAAGCCACAAAAAGGATGGATTCATATAAAGTTCCTACAGGTGGACGTACGAGAATAATAATTCTTAAAACAACCGCCAAAAAATTCATCAAAACGCCCCCCGCAAAGGATAGCATTGAAAGCATCATCCACTGACTTTTGCTTTGTGTGCCCGCAATTATATAGGCCACAAACGCCAGTGCATAAAATATCAAGGCAAAGCCAAGCGGGTGGAGCTTGTTATATATTTGCTCAAAGGGGATTTTTTGGGTGCCTGCAAAATGTGATGAAAACGCGTTTGCATCTTTGCTTTTTTGCGCCCACGCGGCCACATCATTCTCCAGATAGGCCTGCGCCATGCCATGCCATAAGGCCATATAGGCAGTGCTTTGCGGGGAGGATTGGCCTTGCGATGTTATGGCCCATGGTGAAAACCATTCTTGTGAGTTTATAGAAGGAAAAATCCGCAAAAAATTATTGCCATCGCCGCCAGATTCTAAAATTTTCATTTCAAAGGAAAATCCAGCTACGGCCATTTCTTCTGGCGTATATTTTTTAAGGTCTTCTCCTTTTTTAATAACAATGGCCTTCACGTGCGCCATAACGCGGGCTTCAATCTTTTTATACTCTTCCAAAGAAAAGGGCTTGGTCGTGTCTATATTCCAGTCCTTAATCAGTTCTGGCGGTAGCGATAGTTGTAATGGCAGCAAAAAAGAAAAGCTGCGCAAAAGCTGGATATAGCTTTCGGCATTGTCTTTAATGCGTAATATTTCCGCTTGGTCGCGGCTTAAATCAGCAGGCTTTATCTGCGCGAATGTGTTGATCAAATTCATGCGCTCTTGCAGTTTGGGCGCAATGTCGGCCAAAGAAAAATAGGGAGAGTCTTTTGTAGCAAGGCCAATAATGTCTGGACGGAATATCCTGAAAACAGGCGTTTGAATGGCATCAGAGGGGTTGAACAAGCTCATGGCCAGCCAGCTTTGCGCATCCATATCTTTTATTTTGTCATGCCCGCTATAGGTATATAAAAGGTTTTTGGCAAAACTGGATAAGGGTTTAATACGGCCATCGTGCTGTACGGGGATAGAGGAAAAATCTGTGTAGTCTCGCGCATCCTTCGCGGCTGCGCCGTGGCATAGCATCAAGAAAAACGCAGCGAAGAAAAAAATAAATCTCATCGCATTTCCCGCTTTCTTGTGCGGCTACGAATAAGAAGATGTGTTAAGAGTCCTGCAAATAAAACCGCACTGGCGATATAGGGAAAGACGCGCCCCTTGTTTTGCACAACACTTAAAATAGAAAATTCACCATCAGGGCGAATGGAAAAAGAGGATTGGTAAAAGGTATAGCCCTTGTAACGCAGCGGGCTGTTCATGGAGATGGTGTAGGGCCAGCTTGCCTCGCCGTCTTTTAGCGTAATGTGGGATGAAAAGCCGCGCGCCATCTCTGTGCCAGGGTGCAGGTCACGGGTAAATTTATCCAGAGTAATGGAAAAGGGGAGGATGTGCTGCGCCCTGCCCATTTTCAAAATATAGGTTGCACCGTCTTTATGAATTTCGGGATACATCGGTATTTCTTCCACCGCAATGTAGATGCCATTGTCTTTTTCATCCGCGCCGCTTACGCGAAACGTGATGCCGGCCATATTGGCTTCGTTTTCTTTTTCAGGGGATTTTGGCGCTAACGATACTTTTTGTGCAAAGCCCTTTTTGCCCTCAGCGTTTTGGTTCATGACAGGCTGGCAGTTGGCACAGCT
>CAUJHK010000169.1 GCA_963204715.1 Pseudomonadota bacterium
GATGCCAACGCGCTGCAACGCCCCAAGCGTTTCTTTGGGGCCGCCCGTAACATTGAACAAGGCGGGTCTTTGACCATTATTGCAACCGCCCTGATTGATACAGGCTCACGCATGGACGAAGTTATCTTTGAAGAATTTAAAGGCACGGGCAACTCTGAAATTGTTATGGAGCGCAAAATCGCTGACAAACGCGTCTTCCCCGCCATTGATATCCAAAAATCAGGCACGCGTAAGGAAGAGCTTCTGGTGGACAAGGAAACCTTGCAAAAAATGTGGATCTTGCGCCGTATCCTCAACCCGATGGGCACGGTCGATGCCGTGGAGTTCCTGCTGGACAAAATGCGCCAGACCAAAAACAACGACGAGTTCTTCAACGCGATGAACCAGTAGTTTTTTACGCATAATTTTTAAGAAGCGCGGGTTTTCCGCGCTTTTTTGTTGCCCGCTTAAAAACCGTTTAAAATTTTAGAGAATTACAAACAAAATCCGAAACGAAAGTTATTGCCATAATGCAAAGCAACATGGTGTAATAAATTTAGAACGAAGCGTCCAAAGAAAATTTAAAAAGAAGGCGCGAAGGCGAGTTGAACAAACGGGTGGGTACAATGACTATAAAAATATGCGGCCATAAAATTGATTGGCAAAAACCAATTAAAAATTACAACATTTTTAAATTGTGCTTGTGTGCAATGTTTTTGATGTTTGTTACACCGGTCGCTTCTCTGGCAGGAGATCAAACCCCCCAAACCCTTGGCGCGATTGCGCCCTCCTCGGGGGTTCCTTCTGGTTGCGACTACGTTGCCAAGGGACGTCCTCATAATGTTACAAATGTATCAAGACACCAGCAGCGCGGTGCACCTGCCATGTCGCCTGCTTTCGCGCTGGCACTGGCGCTGGGCGTTCGCAACATAGCAGGGCCTATGGAGCGCTCCCCTGCGCCCAAAAAAGAATTTGCCACTTCCTCCACATCCTTTGACCGGCGGACCCCGCTTATGCCGCAAGGCAAAGGAGATACTCCTGTGATCCCCACACAAATAAGGTTGCCCCGACCTGAAATGGAGTAACATTGGGAGAGAAAAGAAGAACTGCTTACAGTCCCCCGCGGCAGTCTCCTTGTAAAACACATCGCCTCTGGATCGTTCTGGTTCAGGGGCGATGTTTTTATATACCGATGACAGATTTTAATGATTGGTACCAATAGGGTGCGCTATCGCCCTTCACAATAGACAATTCAAGCATAACTATACACACGCCAGCGCTGGCCACGTAAGCAAGAATGGACAAAGATTGCGCTCTTGCCATCAACTTGCCTTTCATCTCGTCTTTGACCAGATGCCCCAACGCCGTTTGCACAGATTTTGCGCCTGCCCTGCGCACCATGTGCGTGATAAAGAATCCACCCGCAACTATGGGGATAATTTCTAAAACAATGTCGATAAAATTATGTGGCATAAAACTGCCCAGCGTAGATCTAACAGGCAAAAGATAATAGGCAGCCATAAAAAGTGTAAATACGCCCACCCCCATGCCAAAACCTATAAATCTTGGTTTGCGCGTTATCTGTGATGTGGCCGCGTAAGCCAGTGTTGATATTTTTTCGGCAAGTGCAGGGCTCAAGCCAACATCATAAAGTTGCAAAAGCTTGGCGGTAACTTTTTTGACAGATGTTTTTTGAGAAAGCAAAAACGCCTGACCTATAATTTTATACCGTGTGGCTTTTTGGATGGTGTCCGCTACGGACCCCGCGCCCGCCACAGCCTCTTCCAAAGTCCGAACACTCTCCCCCACCATCTTGTCCAGAAGGTTGGGAAGACCCGTGAGTTGTGCGTCATAGCCAAAAAGCTGGGCTTTTACATCGTGGCTGCCAATGCGAAACGCCATCTCCCCACACGGGAATGACACTTCATAACACGCGCCCAGCGCGCCCTCCTTGTCATCAGCAATACGTCCTTTTATTTTAATTTGGCTTTGCGCGGCCAGCGCAGGGGCGGACATCTCTATGGCATCGGCGGCATTTTTTGGCATGGTTTTCGGGTCATATTCAAAGTACGGAATAGCCTGCGCGCTTAAAGTCATGATGTTGGTTTTAAACCCGATGCCATTGCAAGTGGTGCATTTTATAACACCTGTCGCTGTGCAGGTTCTGCAATTCATAAAGCCTGACCGCTTGCACCCATCACACGGAACATAACGCTGCGCATGGCATCTGGGGCATTTGTTTCCCTGAAGCAACCCCGTCGCGCGGCACATAGGACATTTCATCAGTCCGCGCCCCGTGCATTTGATACAGGTTTCAGTTCTGCGGCCCATACATTTAGGGCATGTCATACGTGACGAGCCATTACAGGTGTGGCAGGGCTCATGCCATGTGTATTCCTGTTTTACAAACGGGATAGGCAAGGCTGTCTGCTTTAGGCCAAAGCCCTTGTCGGGGCGCTCCAGCAGCAAGGCCGCCATCTGTGCCTTGGTTGCAGGGTTTGTTGCCAGCTGCGCCATGACCTGATTGGAAAATTTTGTGGCCTCCTCGCGCCCCCCCACCATTTGCCCCACCACACTTTTGCCAGGGGTCGTGCGCTCTTCCATCACGGGCTTTAGTTCCAGATAGGTCGCGGCATGAACGGTGTGTAGCGTGACGCTCTGTGAAGCGAGGGTCACGGACTCTTTTTTTACCCCGTTGCCAGCAAATATTTTTTGCACATGGGCAAAGGCCTTGGCGACCAGGCTGTCTATGGAGGCGTTGCTGGAATGTGTGTCATCCGTCATACCCGCCAATCTATGCAAAAACTTAAAGCTTGGGAACGCCTGCGCCCTCTTTTTTTGCAAATAATTCAATAATCCGCTTTTTCATAGGTGCGGGTATGCTATGGGTATAGTAGAGAGCACGAGGAGGATTGCCCATGAAAGTGAATTTTGATATTGAATGCACCCCCGAAGAGGCGCGCCGCTTTATGGGTCTGCCCGACTTGGCACCCATGCAAGAGCGGATGATGAAAGAGCTGGAAGAGCGCATGGCCGAAAATCTTCGCGCGCTGGATCCCGAAACTCTGGTCAAAACATGGATGCCCATGAGCATGCAGGGCTGGGGCGAGATGCAAAAGATGTTCTGGTCACAAATGGGCGTCAATGTGCCATCCAACACAGATGCACCAGACTCCAAAAACAAGAAAAAATAACCATGCCCTCGGATACTATTTTTGCGCTTTCTTCTGCGGCTGGCAAGGCTGGCGTTAGCGTTGTGCGCGTGTCTGGTGCGTGTGCCATAAACTCGTTCAAAACACTGTGCCGCCATGAGGGCGAAGTTATTCCGCGCCGCGCGCTCTTTTCTCCTCTTTTTCACCCTGATACAGGAGAGGTGATTGACAACGCCCTTGTGTTGCCCTTTTTTGCCCCCGCCTCTTTTACGGGCGAAGACGTGGTGGAATATCATATCCACGGCTCACCCGCGGTTCTGTCGCTTTTGCTGGAAACACTCTCGTCTTTCGAGGGTCATCGTATGGCAGAGCACGGAGAATTTACGCGCCGCGCGTTTGAAAACGGCAAGCTTGATTTAACCGAAGCCGAAAGCATCGCTGATTTAATAAACGCGCAAACGAATGCCCAGCGCCAGCAGGCCTTGCTGCAAATGGATGGCGCACTATCAAAGCTTTATGAGGACTGGCGGGCACGGCTTATAAAAATAATGGCGTATATTGAAGTGGTCATCGATTTCCCGGATGAAGATATCCCCGATGAGCAGATTAAAACGGCGCATCCACAACTAGAGCAACTTATAGCTGAAATTAAAGAACACCTCAACGACAATCGTCGCGGTGAGAGATTGCGTGATGGTATTCACATAGCCGTGATTGGCGCAGCAAACGCAGGCAAATCATCTCTTGTCAACGCGCTCTCAAAACGCGATGTCGCCATTGTGTCCCCGATGGCAGGCACAACGCGCGATGTCATTGAGGCGCATCTGGATATTGCAGGCTTCCCCGTCATTCTGGCGGACACGGCGGGATTGCGCCCCGACGACATTACCGATGATGGCGGTCATGGAACAATAGAAGCGCAAGGTATCAGGCGCGCGATTGAGCGTGCCAAAAATGCCGATATCCGCCTCATTGTTTTTGATGGAACATTAAGACAGCTTGATGCGCGCGCGCTTTCTTTAATGAATGAAAACTCTATCGCAGTTTTGACAAAAACAGATGATGCCGCTTTTCAAAAAAATTTTAAGCAAATAGAAAAATTTCCTTTTGTTTGCCTTTCAACAAAAACGGGCGAAGGGCTTGATACGCTTTTGTCTGTTTTATCTGCCATGGTGAGGGATAAATTTTCGGCCTCGCGCGAAACGCCATCCCTCACCCGCGCACGACACCGTGATGCGCTGGAAGAAACACTGGGTAACATTAAAAAATCTTTGGACGCGCCCTTGCCCGAATTGATGGCAGAGGACATTCGCATGGCCGCTCGCTCTCTAGGGCGCATTACGGGGCGCGTTGATGTTGAAGATTTGCTTGATGTTATTTTTAAGGACTTTTGTATCGGGAAATAGGCCTTTAATGTGGATGCCTGTGTGCTAACAAGGGCGATAGCACAGCCTGCAAATGAGGGTTGGCCATAAGCATTTCTTCAATGGCCTCGTCCGTCTCATCTTTATCTGTATTGTCATTGGTGGCAGCGTTGATGGCCATGTGATGGCGTTCTTTGCCTGATAATTTCTTGTCATCGGGAAGAAGTTTATTTTCTTCGCGCAACCTGTTTAGCGTGGCGCGGCGAAGGAGGACATAATCTTCGTGGGGTTGACCATTAATGTCATTGATATATTTGGCACGAATCATGGCGTGGATTTCTTTACGGCGGAAAGTTGATCTATTGGTTGCACCACAGACAAAGGTTTTAACTAATCCCTCGATGTTCAAACAATATTTGACTGATGCTCTGTCCCACACACGTTTATAATCATCTCCAGAGTAAGTCTTCCCTCTTTCGTTATCGGTTGCATCCAAAATCAAACCGCCTTCGGTATATTGGATGGGGAACATGCTGTGCTTTTTGGCATATTCTATTGCTGCGACCCAGTTGTTGAAAAGATTGCTTATTTTGTCAACGCCTGCATATAAAACGGCCTTGCCGCGGGAGGCAAAACTATTGAATTTTATGGTGAGGAAGTCCTCCTTCAGTGTCAATGGGCTGGGCACTTAAAGATTCCCTTCGCTTTTGAAACCGCGCAAGGTGTTCTTTTTCGGCACGAATGCTTGTGATGCGTAATTCGCCTGCGTTTGGCCCATGTTTTGATAAATAGGCAGGATCATTTCTGATGTGATCGTGTATGGCATCAAGAACGTGGCCATAGAGTCTATCAACCACGGCTTTGTTGTTTCCAAATATGCCTGACAATCCATTCCGCACACTGGATTCATTGATGTCGAAATAAGCGCGCTTTTCGCGCGGGTCATATTCTTCATAATTGTGGATGGAAAACATAGTGTCACCAACCGTGATGTAAAAATATGTGACCCAGTTACGCCAACCTTTAATGCCCTCATCTTCATTACGTATTCCAATTTTAATCTCAGGTGCATCACCGGCTTTTGTTCCTGCGTCAAACGCATCGCGTGCGGTTTTCGGGTTCATCATCGTCATCTCCGATAAATTGGTTAATTTAGGTGCATCCTACCATAACCCGCATCAGAGATGAAAGATTATTATCGCAAATGCATTACAATTATATTAAGGAAATTAAGTATTTATAATCGTCTAAAATAATGGAATTTATCCACAGATATGCTTATAGATAAGCCATGAGCCAGTCTTTTGATGTCATTGTGGTGGGCGGCGGGCACGCGGGCTGTGAAGCGGCGGCGGCGGCGGCACGCTTTGGCGCGAAAACAGCTCTACTCACGCACCGCGCGGACACTATTGGCGTAATGTCTTGCAACCCCGCCATTGGCGGGCTCGGCAAAGGGCATCTGGTGCGGGAGATTGATGCGCTCGATGGTATTATGGGGCGTGTTATTGATCAGGCGGGAATCCAATTTCGTATGCTCAATGCCTCCAAGGGGCCTGCCGTGCGCGGGCCGCGCTCGCAGGCTGACCGCAAGCTGTACCGTGAGGGCATGCAGGCTTTGCTACGCGACTACCCCAACCTGACCATTCTGGAGGGCGGCGCGGAAGATTTAATCATTGAAAATCAAAGACTTAATGGTGTTTTGACGGGCACGGGCGAAGAGGTTTTCTCTAAGTCTGTCGTTATCACCACAGGCACATTTTTGCGTGGCCTTATCCATCGCGGCCTGGAAAAAACGCCCGCAGGGCGTGTGGGGGAGAAACCCGCTATTGGTCTGGCGGTGACGCTTGAAAAGCTCGGCTTTCCTTTGGGACGGCTAAAAACAGGAACGCCCGCCCGCCTTGATGGCCGCACCATTGACTGGGCAGGGCTGGAAATGCAGTCGGCGGACGATGTGCCCACCCCCTTCTCTTATATGACGGACAAAATAACTGTTCCGCAAATTGACTGCGGGATTACCTACACAACGCCAAAAACCCACGATATCATCCGCGCCAATCTTCATCAGGCACCTATGTATTCGGGGCAAATTAACGGCACAGGCCCACGCTATTGTCCTTCCATTGAAGACAAGGTTGTGCGCTTTGCCGATAAAGACAGGCATCAAATTTTCCTTGAGCCAGAAGGTCTTGATGACCCCACAATTTACCCCAATGGCATTTCGAATGCCTTGCCCATTGATGTACAGGCGCAGCTTCTAGCCTCCATCCCGGGACTTGAAAGGGCCAAGGTTTTTGAATGGGCTTATGCCATTGAGTATGATTATTGTGACCCGCGGGATTTAACGCAGACGCTTGAATCCAAGCGGCTCGCGGGGCTGTTTCTGGCGGGGCAGATTAACGGGACAACGGGCTATGAGGAAGCAGCGGCACAGGGGCTTGTGGCAGGTATCAATGCGGCCATTCTGGCAGGGGCCGTTTCACGTGAAACTGTTGAGCCTTTTGTCCTTGACCGTGCTCAGGCCTATATAGGCGTGATGGTGGATGACCTTATTTCACGCGGCGCGCCAGAACCTTACCGCATGTTTACCTCAAGGGCGGAATATCGCCTCACCCTTCGGGCGGACAACGCTGACCAGCGCTTGACCGATATCGCGATTGAGCGCGGATTTTGCTCGCGGGAGCGGGCAGACATGTGGTATAATAAGAAGTCTTCCCTGCTTCAGGCGCGGGACATGATGGCGGAAAAATTCAAAATAACGCCGAACGAACTATTAAAACACGACATTACGGTAAATAAGGACGGACGCTATCGTACGGCCTTTGACCTGCTTCGCATGCCAGATATAGGCTGGGATGACCTGTCCCGCGTCTGGCCTGAGCTGGCGGCTATCACCCCTGATATAAGGGCGCAGATGGAAATTGATACGCTTTACGCGGGCTATTCCCACCGTCAGGACGAAGATGTTGCTGCCTTTCGCAAGGAGGAAGGATTGGTCTTACCGCCTGACCTTGATTATGCCGCGCTTGGTTCTCTCTCCACTGAAATCCGGCAAAAAC